>CASRZA010000007.1 GCA_949439935.1 uncultured Bacilli bacterium | reverse complement strand
TTTTCTTGAAAAATACACTTCTCCGTGGAATTTACCTCTTCAAAGTGGAATTTACTTTTGCAATTGAGCTAAATTAATCTCTCACTGAAAGTTTTTTAGAAATTGGTACATTATTTTTAAGAATATAATTAAAATTGTACCATTTATATACAAATTAGTTAATTGTGATTAAATTTGATTGATATTGAATTAAAAAAGTAACAATCAATTAATTTTGTTGTAATAAAAATTGATTAAAGACAATCAAAATTAAAATTGTACGAAATACTCCAAAACACCAAATGGGAGTCTGACTTCTATGTATGTAAAACCCTTTATGTATAGGAAATTTCAACAATTCAAACTTATAATTAGAGTTAAAAACACAAAAATTGTACGAGAAATTGTACCAAGGTGCTAAAAAAAGTTTTAATTATTTTTGATTTAAGTTAATTATTTTTAACTAATTTTAATTGATTTTTACTTCGTACAATCTTGATTAAAATTAGTTAAATTGATATAATATCGGTCTCCAAAACCGAGGTCAAGTGTTCGACTCACTTATCCCCTGCCATTAGAATTTCAAGCCCAAGCGATGTTTTGGGCTTTTATATTGGAGTGATCTTAACGGATGATTTAGATGTTAAAAGTTTAGAAAATGCGAAAATGTTATTCATCAATCATGAAATTGATAATATCGAAATAGGTACTATAAAAGGGTTACAACAGATTCATAAATATTTATTTAAGGATCTATACAATTTTGCAGGTAATATTAGAAAAGAAAATATTTCAAAAGGAAATTTTAGATTTGCAAACTCTTTATATTTGGAGGATATGTTAAACAAAATTGAACTGATGAGCGAATCATCTTTTGATGAAATTATTGACAAATATGTAAAGATGAATATTGCCCATCCCTTTTTAGAGAGTAATGGTAATAGCTACTTTTTTAAAATAATACCTAATGCCATTTCGTGAGGGCATGGCAGGAGTACTAGAATTTGGTTAGATTTAATAATAAAGGATAAATCAAATAGATTAATAATTTCTATAAGATTGATTATACGAGGAAGAATATAATGGTGCAACTAAAAAGTCAATTTTCTAGTTTTTTTTAGGACCGTCTGGATGATTTTTATAATTATCATGGCGGGCAAAAAACTAAGTGTAAATTATTGACAATTTCACACAAAATGTTTACAAACACTATACGTTTGTGATAAAATATTTTTAGAACTTGTAAGAAGAAAGTTTGTACTATTATAAATGATAATAAAAAAGGGTGGATGATTATTATGCGTAATAATAAGAAAAAGAAATATAGTTATTTATTAGTTGGAATAGTAAGTATATCTTTAGCAGCAGGTATATTATATCCCAAAAATGTTTATCGAGAAGCAACAAACGAAGTAGAGACCAAAAAGTTGCTTGCAAATACAGATTTAACAAAGGGATATCACTATTTATCTGACCTAGATTATATTACAGAGAACAACTGGTCTTATAATGGTTGGGCTGGTCATGAAATTCAAAAGGATAAAAACCAGGATGGTGGAATTTTAAGTCTTATAGTAAATGGAGAAAAAAGATTATTCGCAAAGGGTCTTGGTGTTCATGCAAAAGGACAAGTAACTTTTGATATATCTGAATATTCAACAAAGTTTCCAAGGTTTACTGCAAGACTCGGCGTCGATGCGGCAAGAGGAACGAATGGTAGCATTTGGTTTAGAATTGCTGCTTCGCGCGACGGAAAAACTTGGGATAAATTGATCGATAGAACTGATGTCATGACCGGTACAAGCGAATCTCTTGAGGTCGATTTAGATGTTACAGGATATAAATATCTTTGTATTTATGTCGATCCAAATGGCTCAAACGCTGCTGACCATGGTACTATAGCAGATGCACGCTTAGTTACAAAAGATTTTGAGTTTGACGATGTAGGAAATTACAATAAAATTCAAAAATTGGATTATTATGACAATATTTTAAGATCTAATAGTTCAGAAGACAATTATAACAATAATTATAGACTCATTCTTGAAAGGGAATTAGTAAATAAATTAGGTTATTGGAATGTCCAATATCTAGCAGACATAGATAATAAATTTGCTGAAACTATGGATTGGATTTTAAGCGATAATAGAAGAGTAGAGGAAGTCATCGAAGTTGGTGAGATTGCAAATATTACAAAATTCATAACTGTTATTTCTGATATTTATCATAAATACCAAAATGAAATGAATTCAGAAAATGGATATGTCTATGAAAAAATGGCTATCGCTTTGGCTGCGGGATATTCTACAGATAAAATTATATCTCCACTCAACTTTGATTTTCCTTCTCCTTCGTACGACTATTTAGAGCGCTTTGGTATAATGAAAAATCTATTCGATAATAATGAATTGAAAATAGTTAAGACAAACGGTTTACAAGGTGAATTCATCGATAATAACTGGTTTAAAGATTATCACGTAGAGTTGATGCGCATGGTTATGCAAGATGGAACGAGTAATGGTGACCTCATTTGGCTTAATGGATTTACACACGAAAAGCAGAGCATAAGTTTCTATATGATAGATTATGTATCTCCACAATATAAGCAAGATAAGTTTTATGCTGAGGAAAACAGGGAAAAATATGATAATCAATTTTATTTAAGTAAATATGGTGTTCCGTATGGCTTGATAAATGGCCAGAAGATACCTAGATATTGGATGGTATTTGCTAATGGTGGTATCTGCTGGAATGCTTCTCGTGTAGGGCAAAGTATGTATCGTGTCAATGGTGTTCCTGCAACAGGAGCTTATCAAGTAGGACATGAGCTGTATATCAGTTATTATCAAGATGCGAATGGCAATGGATACTGGTCACCAAGATATGGTAACTGGGGTGGCGCTGGAAGTACCTGGGGTGGAGCAATTCCTGTACGTTATATGTTTAACTGGAATAATAAATATTTTACTGATAAACACATCAGTGGCAATAAGGGCGCATCAAGTACCGGATATCTATATTTAGCACAAGCGAACTTAAATAGATACGAAGATTATAAAAAATCGTTGTATTTAAATCTATCTGCGAATTCTTATACAGATGATAATAAGAAATTAGAAACATATTTTAAATCTTTAGAAGTCAACGATATCAATTTGGACACTTATGATTACATCATCAATCTTTATAAAAAGATGAGTGTTAAAAATGAAGGCGGAACGATTACTTCGAGCGATTGGTATGCTTTGGCGAATAGAATAATTAAAGCTTATGCGTATCATCCTGTCGCAATGTTCGACTTGCTTAAGGTTATCAGACCTTATTTAGATGGCAGTGAGAAATTACACATCGATAGACTAGAAAAGGAAGCGTTAGAGAAGGCTTCTGCTGCAACTTCAAACGAGACAATTCAAGTAGATGCAGTTAGAACTCATGCAAGACAATTATTGAATAAAGCTCAACCTGACCCGATGACGTTCTCATTTGATGGTGAAAATGCTAATAAAATTATCAAGAATCCACTGTATCAACTTGCTTGGGCCTACAGTTTAGATGGGGGAACTACTTTTACAGAATTTGTAATGGACGATTCTCTTGAACTCACACAAGAGGAATTAGCTAAAATTACCTCTGAAAATGATATAATCTTTAAATTTATGGGATTAACAGACTATAGATATACTATAGATATCACGGAAGGTTCATTAAGTAGTAATTTATATGCGAATGATTTAGAAAACAGAGTCGTTGGTATAGATTTAACTTACGAATGGCGCAATAGCGAAAGCGATTCTTGGACATCATATCGAATTGCTTCTCCAGATAATACGGGAGATAAAACTCTACATGTTAGAAGAGGTGCAACTGGCACACAATTAGCAACGAATTCGGTAACTTATACATTTACGCCAGACAATCAACCTGATACAAGAAAATATGTAGCTGTATCTCACCTATCTATAGAAGATGTATCTACTCAGGCAACAAATAACGCTGGTTCTGCTAGCTTTGCAATCGATGGAAACTATAATACTAGATGGCATAGTGCATGGGACGGAAGCGATACAGAAAGATTTATCACAATAAAATTAGATAAACCGAGATTTGTTTCAGCTGTGGAATTCGTTCCAGCAAGCGGAGGAAATGGTAGAATCAACGATGGAACTATTTGGGGAAGTACGGATGGTAAGAATTGGGAAATATTATCACAGAGAAAAGGTTTAACTTATTCTTCACAGGCAAATTCTAATGAACAAGCCGTCAATCTCACTCAAAAATTTGAAATAGATAATCCGAGGGAGGTTCAATACGTTAAAATTGTAGCAGATAGAACTAATGGAAATTGGTTTGCTGCTAGAGCGTTTAATATCTTCCAAGATATAACAAAAAATCCAAGACCGACTGCAGGAATAGGATATAGCACTACTGACCCAACTAATCAAGATGTCGTAGCAAGGCTTTTAAATATTACTTCATCTAACTTTGAAATAATAAGTGAAGGTGGAGACACACATACGTTTACAGAAAACGGCGAACATATATTTAGATTTATCGATAAGGAAACGGGTCTAGAGGGATCGGCAGTAGCTAAAGTCGATTGGATCGATAGAGAGGCTCCGACTGCTACGTTTGAATTTTCTACTCGCTCTGCTACTAATCAATCTGTAATTGCCACATTGAAACCGAGTGAAAAAGTTACTGTAACAAATAATGGAAGTTATACTGTTGATGAGGAAGGAAATATTTATAATATCGACGGTATTATGATTCCTGGTTTAAAAGCAGACGAAAATGGTGACGTTTGGGACAGCGATGGAAATTATATTACAAATATTAATCCATTTACTTATGAGTTCCTTTCTAATGGTGTTTTCACTTTTGAGTTTGTGGATACAGCGGGAAATAAGGGTACGGCAACGGCTAAGGTCGATTGGATTGATACAGTAACGCCGGAAGCAACAGTGGAATACGATATAGGAACATCGACTAATAAAGATGTTACTGCAAGGGTGTCCTTTAATGAAGAAAATGTAACTGTAACAAACAATGGCGGAAAGACAGATCATGTGTTTACTGAAAATGGCGAATTTATATTTGAATTCCAAGACGCTGCTGGAAATATGGGAACTATAATTGCAAAAGTTGACTGGATAGACAAGACTGTTCCAACTGCTGAGTTGAAATATGAAATTCATGACGATAAAGTAATTGTAACTGTAGTAAACCCTAGTAAAGAAATTACGTTTAAAGAAGGAAATGGAATTTACGAATATACTAAAAATGGTGAGTATGAAATAGAATTCTATGATTCGGTCGGCAATGTTGGAAAATTAATTGCAAAAATAGATTCGTTTGAAGAAGATAAAGATGATGTTAATAAACCAGTTGACCCAGAGAATCCGGATGACAACAAACCAGTTGAACCGGAGAATCCGGACGACAACAAACCAGTTGAACCGGAGAATCCAGGCGACAACAAACCAGTTGAACCGGAGAATCCAGGCGACAATAAACCAGTTGAACCGGAGAATCCAGGCGACAATAAACCAAGTACTCCTGGAGTAAGCAAACCTGAGAAACCGAATAAGCCTAATGATAACGGCAATAACGGTAATAATGGTAATAACAGCGGTTCAAACAATAGTACTAATAATGACGATGAAGATGACAATGAGACTACAGTGAAACCTGACGATAATGAAGAACAATTGCCAGATAATAATGGAACAGATAATGAGGAACAAAAACCTAATATTGATAATTCAAGCAAAGAAGATAATAACAATTTAACGGATGAAGAGGAACAAGCGAAAAAAACAACTAAACTAGTATTATTAGTCATTACAGCAACATTAAGTTTGTCAATAGTAGTGGTATTTATTATTAAAAAGTCCAAATAATTCTTTATAGGTCTATTGGTATACAGAGGATAATTAATTTATTCTCTTTTTTATTATTATTTTAAAAGCTTTAATATTGATAGTATATAAATATTTTTACAAAACTTGTCGATTTTTTAAGATTATGAGCACGTGAATTTCAGTAATTTTTTATTTATAGAAAGCCTTGCAAAGCAATTGAGAAATCTTGTGTTTTTTGGTTTTGATAATTTATGATTTAAGTGTTGTCTTTCTACCTTTAAGGATGTCGTTATGAGAAAGGAAGTTCTTTGTTTGATAACCTTTTTTTGAATTTTTGATATCATTATGAAATAGAAACCATTAAGAAGAGTCTATAAAGAAATTGACGGATTTTATTTTTTTGTGATATAATGTATTTTAATAAGTAGAGTATTTAGAATGAAAGCTTGACAAGCAGAAATGGTTTTGTGATGCTTATTAGGCAAGTCCCGGATAACTAGAGTGAGGAGTCTTCAAATACGGAGTCAAGAAAATCTAAGAGAAGTGTCTTAAAAATAAGTTTTGCAGTTGTATTTTCGTTAGCGACTATAGTATTAATGCCAGTTGTTGCTAGCTTTTTATTTTCAAGCGGGGCTTCGGATGAATTTTTTTTAAATAGTAACAAAGGGACGTTAGCTTTCTATTTGGAAGATGATGAAGAAAATTTTGTTTTACAAAATACGAAAAAATTTCCTACAGATGGCTATGTTTTAAATGTGGAAAAAAGTGTCTGTTTAAAAGGAGGCGTTCTTTCTTAAGATACGGCGACTAAATCTATTAATTTAAGGACATCAAATGCTGATTCCAGTACTTTATATTTTAACATAGATAGTAGAAAAAAACCTAATATCATAAACGTCGACATAGTGAATGATACACACTTTGCGACTTTAAATGCAGTTCTTTTTGAAAAAGAGTTTCTTATCGAAAAATATTTCATATCTGTAAATGATGGTGAGTATAGCAAAATAGCTGTTAAAGAACCCTTGCCTTTTGATTTCTGTGGCCACGGAGAGAATTATGCGAGGTCCGCTCGCTTTTCGATATATGCTGTAACGCCTGATGGCAATCAGTCTGATGCTTATGAATTTTATCATGGAAATTTTGAATGCTTTGATAATATTTCTCTCTCTGTTTCTGCCTCTGCCTCTGATTCTGCCTCCATGGGAGCATCCCTATCAGCCACCGAAGGGCCTGCAACTCCAGACGGAGAAGATGCTAATCCAAACTAATAATATAATTACTATCTAATAAAATTCTATTAAGAAATCCAGTTTTAGTTTTATCTAAACTGATTTTTTAATTTTGAATTTTTCAGTTGTAACAGAATTTAAACTTTAAGTAATGCTTTTCTGTTTTTTTAATACTATGTTATAATAGAATATATGAGGAAGATTGATATGAAAGGTATTAAGAGAACTAATAGAAATATAAATATAGATTTAATTAAAGCCTTAGCTGTTTTTTTTGTCGTCGCTGTTCATTTCCTTTGGAATGCAGGATTTTATACAATACCAGTTAAAGGTATTCAAATGTACGTTCTAGTGACACTTCGCTCTTTGTTTGTTATATGTGTGCCATTATTTTTATTAATAACGGGATTCTTAATGAATAAGAAAGAATTAAAGAGGAGTTATTATAAGCCCTTACTAAAATTCTATATAGTTTATCTGTTATGTAGTATTTGCTGTCTATGTTTTAAAAGATATTATTTGGGTGAATATTTCAATATGGGTGGAGCCGTTCTAAGGATCTTAAATTTCGGCGCTTGCGATTATGGATGGTATGTCGAGTTATATCTAATTTTGTTTTTGCTGATTCCTTTTATTAATTTAATATGGAACAATTTGAAATCCAAGAAGCAAAGGAAGGCATTAATTTTAACTTTAATAGTATTAACTATTCTTCCGACAGTTCTTAATTCTTTTGATTGGTATACTAAAGATTTCTTTTTAAAACCTTGGTCTTCCAATACATATCAAAAACTGATTCCAGATATGTGGTCAGTAATATACCCTTTGACTTATTATTTTATAGGTGCTTATTTAGGTGAGTATAAAATAAAGTTAGGGACGAAAAAAAATTTTGTTCTGTTAGTCGTTTCTGTTTTTATCTTCGGTTTATATAATTATTTTAGAAATTATGGAAGAGGCTTTTTGATGAATGTAACTAACAATTATAATAGCGTAGATAATTTAATTACTTCAGTTTTGTTTTTCGTACTAATATTAAATTTGAAAATAGATAAAATGCCGACAATAGTAAATAAATCTATTTCGTCGATAGCACGTTTATCTTTAAGTACATATTTATTATCGAACATATTAGATTTATTTGTGTATCCTAAACTAATCGAGATGACCGATTCTTTTAGCGAAAGACTGATTTATTATTTTCCAGTAGTATTGTTCGTATTTGTCTTATCTAATGTTTTTTCCTATTGTGTTGATTATATAGCCAAACTAGTAGTATGCTTTATTGATTTTCTTAAAAGTAAGTTATGTCGTCCAGAGATGAATCCTAAAGAAAATTGACTAGTCGAATTCTTTTATGGTATAATATACCTGTAATAAGTATAGTATTTTGAGTAAAAAAGCTTGACGAGTAAGAGTTGATTTGAAACATTTATGAGACAAGATCGGATAAACACAAGGTCCAGATATATAGAAAGGGGCTTCCTAATATGAACCCGGAAAAATCTAGAAAAAGTATCTTAAAAATAAGTTTTGCAGTTGTGTTTTTGTTAGCTACTATGCTTCTACTGTCTGTCAGTACCAATCTTTTCTTTTCAAATAAAGATTCAAGCAGAGATTCTCTGGATAAGGATAAGGGAACTTTGGTGTACTATTTGGAAGACGACGAGGGAAATTTTATTTTACAAAATAGGAAGGAATTTCCAAAAGAGGGTTATGTTTTGGATGTTGAAAAAAGTTCCTGTTTAAAAGGTGGTGTTCTTTCTCAAGATCCGGAGACGAAGACCATCAATTTAAAAACGTCAAATGCAGATTCTTGTACTTTATATTTTAGTGTAGATAATAGAGAAAAGCCTAATATTATAGATGTTGATATAGAGAATGGCTCTTCCTTTGCAGCTTTAAATTCAGTTATTTTTGAGAAAGAGTTTCTTATCGAAAGTTATTTTATATCAGTAGATGATGGCGAGTATAGAAAAATAAATGTAAAAGATTCTTTGCCGTTTGATTTCTGTGGGCATGGAGGAAATTATGCGAGAAGTGCTAATTTTTCGATATATGCTGTGACGACTGAAGGCATTCAGTCTGAGGCTTACGTATTTTCTCATGGTGGTTTTGAGTGTTCTAATAATATTTCTAATTCAGAGTCTTTCTCTCAGTTTGAGTCTTTTTCTGTGAGCACCTCCTATTCTACGGTTGTAAGCCAGGAAAATGGAAACGAAATTGGTGGTGGCGGAGGTGCGGACACTGCGAATTAACGCTAAGACGACTAATTTATTGTAGGATGTGAATAATTTTGGGAGAGTTTTGGTATGAAAAAAGTATTTATCAATAAAAAGTATGTTTTGTTAAGTTTTTTTGTTCCTGTACTGCTATTTATAGTTGCAGGAACTTTTTCTAATCTGTTTCCACTTGGAGAAAAGAGTATATTAGCATATGACGGGGCTGCACAGTATCCTGGTCTTGCTTCATATTTCATAGACGTTTTAAAAGGTACGAGTAGTCTTTTGTATTCATTTAAAGGAGGGCTAGGTTATAATTATTATTCGACCGCAGCTTACTATTTATTTAGTCCTTTAAACATATTTTTAATATTTTTTAAAGCGGAGAATATACATTATTTTTATTCTTTCTTAGTGTTGATAAAAATTGGGTTATGCGGACTAACTATGTTTACCTTTCTTAAATATAAATGTGGCAACAATCTGAATTCTTTTATTTTAAGCGTGTCCTATAGTTTAATGGCCTATAATGTCACATATTTTTCAAATTACATGTGGTTAGATGGAGTAATCATGCTTCCTCTAGTCATTCTTGGAATAGAAAAGTTATTTGATAGAAAAAGTAAAACTTATTTTTTAGTAACATTATCTCTAAGTATAATATTTAACTTTTATATAGGGTATATGATAAGTGCGTTCTCGTTAGTATATTTTATATTCAGATATGTTACCGAGCATAATAAAAATAAACTTGTGATTAAGGATTTTTTGATAAGCGTTTTACTGATCGGGTTGATCACTTCTTTTGTTACTATACCTGTATTTTCGGATTTGCTCACTGGTAAGGGGACAACTTTTAAAAATGCTAAGTATTTTAAACTTAATTTAGACTTTTTAAAGGTTATCTATCGGTTTTTAGCAGGAGCTTATCTTACAGATGATATCGCTTATGGGTTACCTAACGTCTATTGTTCAGTGTTAGTTTTATTCTTGAATGTTATCTTTTATTTAAATAAGAAGATTCCTTTGAAGAAGAGAATCGCTTGTTTAGCCGTTACGTTGTTCTTCTTTTTAAGTTTCAGTTTTAATCTTTTAGATTATGCTTGGCAGATGTTTCAAGAGCCGATTTGGTATCCAAACAGATATTCTTTTATCTTTTCTTTCTTTTTAATTACTATAGCGGCGGATAGTTTTAGTAATATTAAAAATATGAAGCTTTCGATTAGGAAAATAGTGATAGTTTATTTGTCACTAATTTTATTGATAGTTTTTAGCGCTATCTATTCGCAGGCCTTTAAAAGTGTCACTCAGACCGTCTTAATCGTAGGTAGCATTATAATTTTTCTTCTATATAATTTTGCAAAGAAGAAGAATAAGATTATTTTGGTATTATTCTTGATAGAGGTTTTTTGTAATACTGCGTTTACTTTAAAGAACCTTTCATTTACTTATTTTATGAAAGATCTTAAAAAAATGAATAGCAGTATCGTCAATGATATTCAAACTGTGAACCAAAATAAAGATGATAACGATTTTTATAGAATGGAGTTGCATTTGCAATTTTCACATAACAACGGCGCATTTTACGGTTTTAATGGAGTAACATTTTTTAGTTCTTTGAGAAATAGTCAGTTGATCGATTTCTTCGATAATTATCTTGGCGTTTATACGGATAAGGTTTGTAGGATAGATTATGTTCCAAATAATGTTTTTCTAAATGCTTTTTTTGGAATCAAATATCTGTCGTCTACCGCTGAGGTTTATTATGATAAAATATATGAGGGGTATTTTTCTTTTTATGAGAGCGATGACTATTTGCCTTTGTCTTTTGTTGTATCCAACGAAATATATGATACGGTTTTAACAAAAAAAGATTACTTGAATAATTATGAAAAGATAATTTATGACGTCACAGGCAAGGTAAATTTTGAGCCTGTTAAGTATAAGACTTATAATTATAGTTTGGTATCTAAAAACGGAATGGAGCTTTTTCAGTTGCAAAAAACGGGACGTAGTGAGATTAAATATTATGACGATCATGGTGAAAAAGGATTTCTTTTCTTTAAAGATGTCGATAGTTTTAAAAAATATGGAGGAAAATTTTACAAGAATGGGGTAGAAATACCAGCTGAGCAAATATCGTCTATCTATTATGTGGAAGAGGGCGAAGGTTGGAAGATTACTTATGGTGGAAAAACGGCAGGCGAGATGCCTTATGAGATCAAGAAACAAGATTTAGATATATATTTTTTGAAAGAAGAAGACTTGAAGAATTATGTGGCAAAAGCTAGAGAAAGAAAGATGGATATACTAGAATATAAAAAAGATGACTATATAAAGGGTGAAGTGATAAGTGGAGAAAATGAAGTTTTGTTTACTACTATTCCTTATGATAAAGGATGGTCTGTTCTAATAGATGGCGAAAGTGTAGAGATCGATAAGGTCTATGATACTTTTATAGGCGTCGATCTTCCGAGTGGGAAACATACGATAGAATTTACTTATTGTCCACCTGGCTTAAAAGAGTCTTTTCCGATCAGTTTGATAGGAATCGTTTCTAGTGGAATATACATCTTTAGAGGTCAAAAAAAAATCTTTTCTTAAAAAAGTGTGGTATAATGATGTAAGGTGAAGGATTTATGCATGTGATATTGGGATTATTGATTATGTGTTTTTCGATCATAATTATAATTAGGAAATTAGGAGTGTTGGAAAAACATTTTAATGTGAACACTTTATTTATGTTTACACATCTTACGATTCTTCTTTGTTGGATCTTTTATGCTGTAGAATTGTTTTTTGTAGAGAAAAACTATACCTTCTCATGTCTCAAATTTTATTTGATGATCTACATGGTAATCGTAATGCTCATATATAATTTTGTGTTGGTTCCCCAAGCGAGAAGAGCTAGAACCGGGAAAGATATTTATTCTTTTTATGATTGTATTGCCCATATAGGATTGCCATTATTGGTAGTAATCGATTATTTTTCGTATACTGAGCATTACAATTATCCCATAAAGACATTATTTTTAAGTTTGATCTATCCTTTATTGTACTGTGTTTTGATTTTTCTAAAAGGACATTTCAAATTCGGTATGGAATACGAACACTCAAAAAATTATTATCCATACTTTTTTGTAGATCTCGAAAGTTTAGGGATACAAAAAGTAGCAAAAAATATAGGGTTTGTCTTAGTAGGTATATTAGCAATAGGATTGATAACTATATTTATAAATAATACTTTTTTAGTAGAGAAGGATTTGATTTCGAGAATGGTCGGCATAGTTTGATCAAAAAAATGAAACTAGAAAAATTTAGTTTCATTTTTAATTTTTAGTAGCTTCGATGACATTTTTTAAAACGTTACCATATTTTTTTAGAGCGTTCTCATTTTCTAAAACTAGGAACTCATCTAAGTGCACCTTTCTTTTTGATAGAGTGTTTTTTCCATTTTCGTCTGTAGTTATTAAGGTTGCGTCTATTTCTCCTCGTTCTGTTTCAAATAGATTTAATGCGTCTTTTGCATCTACCTCGACGATTCCCATAACTTCGTTTGGGTCGAATTTAAAGTCTGAATAATCTCCATCGTAAGGTACGATGAAGAAGCTAGATTTTGCTCGGTCTTTTAGAATTGTTCCATCTTTCTTTACTTTGTCCATCTTCCAGGTTACGAGTTCTATCATTTTGGCATCTTTTGTATTATATATGAGACCGATTTCTTCTTGTATTTCTCTTGTAAAAGCCTCTTCTATCGTTTCATCTTTTTTAACATGACCTGAAGCTGTAGTGTAGAACTTGCCATTATCTTTTCTTATTTGGAACAGAACTTTGCCGTCTTTCGTATATAGCCAGTTTTGTACAGTTCTATGCCAAAGACCGTCTCTGTGAACTATATCTCTCGTTTCGTATCCTAAATGATTTCCTTCTTCATCAAATATATCTAAATATTCCATATTACACCTCTTTTAAATTATATCATCAGTTGATAGATAACGAAACAATTATTTTTTAGTGTTCTAAAAAGTTTAATTAATGTTATAATATAAGTGTGAGATAATATGAAATGGACAAAGCGTAAAATTCTTTTTTTGGTAGCATGTGTTTTGCTTACTATATTTGTTATTATATTTAAAAAGATCGACAGTGGCACGATAGTAGCATTCGATAATTTTGTGTATGGCCTTTTGGAGCATAATGAAATTTTAACTAAAATTATGAAGATAGTAACTTGGTTTGGGGAGTCCTATACTTTAATATTTTTGTCAGTAGCATTGTTCCTTTTTTTCACCAATAAAAGAGAGGCTGCTGCTGTGCCACTTAATTTGGCTTTGATTGCTACTTGCAATGCTACCTTAAAAATATTAGTCAAGCGACCTCGTCCGATCGGGATTAGATTGATCGATGTGACGGGATATAGTTTTCCGAGTGGACATTCTGCTTCGTCTTTTGCATTTTATGGATTTTTAATGTACCTAGTATATCGAAAATGTAAAAGCAAAAAATTGAAAATCTTATCTATGGCATTTCTGGGAGTTCTCATTTTTGCTATAGGAGTGAGTAGAGTCTACTTAGGAGTTCATTATGCAAGTGATGTATTGGGCGGGTTCACTCTAGCAGGTTTCTATTTGATATTGTATGTTCTCTTTTGCGATAGACACGAACTTGTGAAGTAGAATTTTTTTCAAAACTAATTCTACTTAATTTCGACAAGAAATAACCTATTTTCTATTTTAATACTCACATTATTGTGCTAAGCTTTTGTTTGTCGTTCGCGACGAAGAAGGAAAGGTTGGATAATGTGATAAGCGTTGTTATTTATGACAGGGAAGATTTGAGGAGGAATAATTGTACTACGATTATAAGAAATTTCTTTTATGATGGAAGCGATTATTACAAGGTTTATGAGTTTAGCAAGTATAATAAGGAAATGCGCGATAAACTTTGTAAAATTGAAGGTGTTAGAATATTTCTTATAAATATAGACGACGACAATTCTGTCGGATTAGAAATAGCTAGAGAGATCAGATACGCTGGAGATTTTATCAGTCCTATAATTTTGTTGACATCTCGAGAAAGACAAGATTATGTTGATAAAATACAGAATATTTTATTTTTAGATATCGTCAAAATCGATGAGCGTTTTATAAAAAGTTTGACTATCAATTTAAGGGAAGCATACAGTATTGCAACGAGACATTCGGTTTATACCTTTTCAATATTTGATGAGCTGTATAGAATTCCCTATAATGATATTTATTATATCAAGAAAAATATAAACGATGATTCTGTTACTATTTATACGAAGGACGATTCGTATTTACATTACGCGACAGTAAAAAGTATCGAAAGAGAGTTAGGAAGTGACGTGAGATTCTTTAAATCACATAGAAGTTGTATTATAAATCTTTATAATGTTACTTCTTATGATAGAAAAGACAACATTGTGATATTTAAAAACGGACAAAAGATAGATCATGTTGCGAGAAATAGAAAAAGCAAGTTAGCTCAGAGATTAAAAGATTATTGTAATGACTCTATAAACGTATGAACGGCATGCGAATTGTCGTTTTTATTATTTAAAATTGTGGTATAATTAATCTGTTGTGGAAAAGTCGTGTTTTTTCCACAGGTCGGTGATGAAATGAAAGAAAAAATAATCTATGTAGAGAAAGAAGATAAACTTCTAGAAATTTTGAAACGGTCAATTCAGGATGTTAGTACAAAAAAGTTAAAGAGTTTTATTAAACATAAAATGGTAAGTGTCGATGGGAAAGTCGTCACAAATTCTTCTTTTGACATTAAGGCGGAGAGCCGTGTAACTGTCTCTTTTTCTAAAAAGGTCATTCCAGATTATGATTTGGATATTATATATGAAGATAAGGATATCGTCGTGATCGATAAACCGGCTGGATTATTGTCTATCTCTAATTCGAAAGAAAAGGAAGTAACAGCTTTTAGGTTGGTAAGCGATTATATAAAAAGGAACAATAAGAACGCTAAACTGTTCGTCGTACACAGATTAGATCAGGGGACTTCGGGGGTATTATTATTTTCTAAAAATTTGCGTCTTAAAGAGAAGTTACAGAAAGAATGGAATGAACTCGTTAGTAAGCGAGAATATATTGCCGTTGTTGGTGGTAGGATGCCAGAGAAGGGGACTTTCGAATCTTATCTGACGATGAATCACTTTCAGATCGTATATTCTACCAAGAATAAAGAAATAGGTAATTATGCAAAAACTAATTATAGGCTGCTATCTTATAAAAATAAATATTCGCTTTTAGAGGTAAATATAGATACTGGCAGACGTAATCAGATAAGAGTCCATATGAGTGAAGCTGGTCATCCTATCGTCGGCGATAAAAAATACGGATCGAAAGTTAATCCTATCAATAGATTGGCTTTACATGCTTCTAAATTGTATCTTAAAGATCCACGTACTGGTAATTTATTAAAATTGGAATCTAGTGTTCCAGCTGAGATTAAAAATTTGGTAAGATAGACATTCTAAATAATAGACATTTTTTAAAAAGTGTAATTGCAATTTTTGTTATTCTAGTATAATCTATACTCATTAGAGGTGTAGTGTTGGAAAAATTTACTTATTTCTTTTGGACATTTGTTATAGGATCAGTACTCGGAGTGATAATCGAGACGATTTGGTGTCTTTTGAAAAATAGAAGATTTGAATCTAGGAAAGGACTGATTTATGGTCCATTTAATCCATTATACGGGGTAGCAGCTGTAGCTCTTTCTATAGCGATTTATATAACTAAAGATAAGACGATAGGAAACGTCTTTGTAACGGGAGTCGTCGTTGCATCTTTGATAGAGTATATTTGTTCTTATTATCAAGAAAGGGTCATAGGTACGATATCTTGGGATTATAAGGATTTTCCATTTAATATAAAAGGACGCATTAACTTAGTCTATTCTTTAATGTGGGGTGTTTTGACACTGGCATGGGGTAAATGGTTCTTACCTGTAATTAACAGCCATGTTCCTAAGCTTTATGGACATATACTTTTTACGAAAACATGCTTTTTATTGATGTTAGCCGACTGTCTAATAAGTTTGGGTGCAAGTATGAGGAGAAACGATAGACGAAAGAATATAGTGGCAAAGACAAGATTAGAAAAACACTATGACTATTTTTATAGCGACGACGTCATGGAGAAGATATACCCAAACTCAAAATTTGTGGACTGATGAGTTCACTTTTTTTTTGTGGAATTATTCTTTTTAAATTGTTATAATATTGACATGAAAAAAGCTAAAATAGATAAAAGAAAAATTTTTAAGATTATCGTGATGATATATTTTATGATATCACCAGTTTTTGACGTTATTTATTTTTATAATCATTTAACTACTTTGTTTAGAGTGAGTTGTTTATTGATTTTCGTAACGATTACGGTTGCACTTTATAAAGAGTCGAGAAAGACGCTTTTGTTCTTAGTGGCATACTATTTATCTTTATTAGGCTATTTAGTCGTCAGTTATTTTCATTCCAAAGGATTTTATTCGATCGCTCCAAATGTAAGTTTTAATCTTTTGAGCGAGGCAATGACATTATTAAAATTGTCGATGCCGTTTACGATATTGTTCGTTTTAAAATATCAAGATTTTGATAGAAAAGATTTTTTTCGTGTAGTCAATGTCTGGATAATTTTGATCGGGGGTAGCATTGTCTTATTAAACATATGTGGGCTTTCACTTGCTTCTTATACGGGCGAATTTACTAATTATAGTATCTTCTCTTGGAGAAAAGGCATGGATATGCGACTTACTGCTACAAAAGGATTGTTTGCTTACACTAATCAAGAAGTGGCGATATTGTTGATGTTACTAGTTTTGGCAATCTATGAATTTATAAAAATTGATAAGAAGAGCATCATATTAATATCGATTGTTTCTCTTTCGCTGATTATGCTCGGCAGTAGAATATCTACATATGGAGGGTTAGCAGTTTTAGTTTTTGTGATACTGCTGTACCTAGGATATAATCTAGTTTTTAAAAAGAAAATATCCAAGAGTGTGCTCTGGTTAACTCCTATAGTAATTTTCTGGATAGTCATATTGCCTATATCACCGAATAGTTTTAGAGTGCAAGAAATTGAAAACGCAACTAAAAATAAAGAAAGTAATGATCAGAGAATACTGAGTGATAGTGACGAAGATTTGAAGTTTAAAGAAGAATTAGAGTTTATAGATAATAGCATAAACAAAAACCTAATCGGAGAACAGTTCTATAGGGAGTTTTACCCTTATCAATACGATACTGAATTTTGGAAGGATGTCGTTGCAAAGCAAAATGAGATGAAACTCGATTATAGGAAGATCGAAACTATGATCGTTCAGAGAGTTTGGGAAATCGACGGCCGAAAAACTAATATTTTATTTGGTATTTCTAATTCGAGAATACAAAGTATGATGAATGTCGAAAGAGATTTTGTTTTACACTTTTACGCATTCGGTATCATCGGTGGACTTATAGCACTATTGTTCTATTTATTTGCTCTCGGTCATTTAACATTAGTTTCGATTAGAGAAAAGAGTTTTATGAATTTAACTATCGCCTTGTGTTTCTGCCTTTTTGTTATTTCAGCATTCTTGTCGGGTAACATACTGAACTTTATGGGACCTATCATACCTTGTGCTTTTATTGTAAATTCTATTGGAAAATATAAAGATTGCTAGTTTATGGGCTTTATAGTATAATGTTTCTAGGAAAGGGTCGACATTATGAAAATGATCAATAACTTATTGTATAGTTTCAAAAAATATAAGTTTTTACTTTCTCAGTTGGTATCGAGAGATTTCAAGGTGAAGTATAAAAGAAGTGTTTTAGGCGTTTTATGGAGTCTCTTATATCCGGTTCTTACGATGGCTGTGATGGCTTTGGTTTTTTCGCATATGTTTAAAACTAATGTTCCTGGGGTTAACTATTTAGTTTACTTGATGTCAGGGCTCGTCATATTTAACTATTTTAGCGAAGCTTCTAACTTGGCGATGAGTAGTGTAGTTGCAAATTTTAGTCTTATCAACAAGGTATATATGCCGAAGTATATATTCCCTTTATCAAAATGTCTTTTTATAGGTATAAACTTTCTTTTAACTCTAATTCCACTCTATGTGCTCATATTGCTGACTGGAACAGGTGTGAACATTTATCATTTATTGTTACCTTATATGTTTGCATGTCTATTTCTTTTTACAGTAGGAATGGGGTTTATCTTGTCGACAATTTCAGTTTTCATGAGGGATATGTTTTATATTTATGGCGTGGTTATAACTCTTTGGACTTATATGACTCCGATCATGTACGACATGTCTTTTATTCCGAGCAATTTACTGATAATATTTAAATTGAATCCACTTTATTGGTTCGTAAAGTTTGCAAGAGACATCATATTATACGACGTAGTTCCAGGGTTGAACGTTTGGATTTACTGCGCAGTATTTGCAGTCGTATTCTTTTTGATAGGAATCTTTGTCTTCAAAAAGAATCAAGATAAATTTATCTATTATGTATAGGAGGCTCGAAATGACAAAAAACGAAGTTATGATAGAGGTTGAAAACGTCTCTATGCGTTTCAATTTGGGAATCGAAAAAGGATTCTCGCTGAAACAGGGATTTGTTAATCTTTTTAAGAAAAAGAAAGAAAAGAAGAAAAAGAATGAGTTTTGGGCTCTTAGGGATGTCGATTATAAAGTTAAAAGAGGAGAAGTCGTTGGATTTATTGGATCGAATGGTGCCGGAAAGTCTACTATGTTGAAGGTAGTCGCAGGCGTTATGAAACCGACTAAGGGACAGGTAAAAGTTTACGGAAACATATGTCCTATGATCGAATTAGGAGCAGGATTTGATATGCAACTTACCGCACGAGAAAACATTTACTTGAATGGAGCGGTTTTAGGATATTCAAAAGAGCTTATAGATTCCAAATTTGACGATATAGTCGAGTTTTCAGAACTTCGAGATTTTTTGGACGTTCCTGTTCAGAATTTTTCTTCGGGAATGATAGCTAGGCTTGCTTTTAGTGTTGCGACGATCGTCGAACCAGAAGTTCTTATCGTAGATGAAATATTGTCAGTTGGCGACATCGCATTCCAAGCAAAAAGTGAGGAAAAAATGCTGTCGATGATAAACGGTGGAACGACTGTATTGTATGTTTCGCATTCGATAGAGGCGATCAAGAAGATTTGTAACAGAGTAATTTGGATAGAACAAGGAACGATAAAGAAAATAGGCGGGGTCGAAATTTGTGATCAGTATATAGAATATATGAATGGAAAGTAGATGAGTATTATGAGAAGTAAAATAGAAAAAATACGTACGCATTTGAAAGACGATGGCCTTTTTGAGACAGTAAATTGGATATATAATTGTTTGGTTTTTAGGATACACAGAAAAAGAATTAAGAGCGAAGACTTTGTAGATATTGAGATATCTCAGGCAGAAAAAAAGTATTTGTTGGCAAAGTCAGGACCTAATGTATTTATAGTTGCGAGTATCCCTTATTATGATATCGGAGGTGGGCAGAGATGTTCACAGTTGGCAAAGACTTTTAATAAGATGGGATTTAATGTCATTTATCTTTATGCATTTAAATCTTCCGAGAGTGTTAAATTTAATTTGTCTATGCCTATGCAGGCGCATCTTTTTATCGAGCCTAAAACGATAGAAAAAATTACAAATTATGTTAATGAAAACGATCTCTTTATATTTGAGTCGCCTTCTATAAAATTTAAAGAAGTTTTAGACATTGCTCTTGAACGTAAATGTAAAATAGTATATGAAAACATCGATAATTGGGAAACATCTCTTGGTTCCACTGTTTATAATGAAGAGATGCTGAAAAGACTCTTAGAAGTATCGGAATTGTTAGTAGGGACTGCAAAACCTTTGGTTGATCAGCTAAAGAACTACTTAAAGAAATATAATATTAAAGAGAAGCAGGTAGTTTATTTACCGAATGCTGTCGATGAGGAAATGTTTTGCGGCATAAAAAATTACGATAAACCCGTCGATATGGTTACGGATAAAGTGACACTTTTGTATTATGGAACACTTTGGGGAGAATGGTTTGATTGGGATCTATTGATAGATTTGGCATTAAAACATCCGAGGTACTCAATCAATTTGATAGGAGATTTCTCGGGAATTAAAAACATCGTAGATATTTGTCCATATAACATTCACTTTCTTGGATTAAAAAGACAAGACGAATTGCCAGCATATTTGAAATATACAGATTTCTCTTTAATTCCTTTTAAACCAGGCGAAATTGGAGACTATGTATCACCTTTAAAAATCTTTGAGTACATTTCTATGTATACAAAGGTTCTTTGTACTGAATTGCCGGATGTTAAGGGTTATCCAAATGTCTATTGTGGTAATTCGTTGGAATCGTGGGAAGAAGTTATCGCTATTAATGAAAAAGTGGATATAGACGCTGCGGATGAGTTTGTCGGCAATAACTCTTGGTGTAGTAGAGTTACTAAGATGATGGATATCGTATATCCTGATATGAAAGATTCCATGTTTAAAGATAAGCTATCGATAGTAGTTTTAAACTATAATAATCGTAATGTCATTTTTAAGTCTGTCAATACATTACTAAAGTTTAACGACTTTTATAATTACGAGATAATCGTGGTCGACAATGGTAGTACAGATGGATCTTACGAACTCTTACAAAAGAAATATGAAGGCAAGATAAAGTTGATAAAAAATTCTAAAAATGGCTGTTCGAGTGGTCGTAATTTAGGTGTTAAACATACTAACAGAGAGTATATAATGTTTTTAGATAGTGATCAATGGATAACCAACAAGTATTGGCTAAAACCTTATGAGAACATCTATGACAAATTTCCGAATTTGGGACTCATTGGTTGGGCGGCTGGATTTTTTAATAACAGAAATCAGGCATATCACGTCGTAGATAATTTTCCTTATAGATATATGCCTGCGAATATGTTGGCACGTTATGATATCAGTTATTTGGGTTCTGGTGGTATGATCGTTAAACGAGAAGATTTTGATAAGATAGGTGGATTCGATTTAAAATATGATCCAACATGTTATGAAGATACTGATCTTTCATTAGCAATAAGAAATATCGGTAAAGAAATTTACTATTGTCCTTATCTTGGAATAATACATTTGCCACATCAAACTACGAAAAGTGGTAGTAAAGAGCATAGTAAGCTCATAAAGGAAAAACAAGAGTATTTTACTGCAAAATGGGTTGAACTCAACAAAGATTTATTTAAATATAAAAAATGAGGTGGAACATGATGAAAAAGATCTATAAATACCAAGGATTGATAAAATTTATGTTAGCCATTTTTGTAGCATTCGTACTCGGTTTACAAAATAACATTGTACATTATACTGCATTGTTCCTTTTGTTTGCCGGGTTACTTTGCCATTTTTTTGTACATACAGAACATGATGTGAAGAAAAAAATCAAAAATTTTTCTGTAGTTTCGGGAGTGTTTTTCTCACTAATTTTTTCGCTTGGACATTTCGTTTATCAAAAAACGTTTGTTACGCAAGATTTTGTAATATTCTCGATAGCTAACATAGTTCCATTGGTATTAATGTTACTTGCATACTTTGTACTTGCTTATTTTGTATTCATTAGAACTTTTACAGCTTTAGAAAAGATAAAAATTTCAACGGTCAATAACGCTCCTGTATGGAAGGTTTGGTTGAGTAGCGCTTTCATCATTTTTATCTGCTATATCCCGTATTTTTTACGCTGTTATCCTGCGTTGATGTCTCCGGATTCTTTTGTACAGATTAACAATGTTGAAAAGGTAGTTTTTACTAACAACCATCCTTTTGTTCAGACATGGTTTTTTGGAGGAATCTACAATCTAGGAAAAATACTATTTGGTGCTGGAAATGGAGCGGTTGCTTTTTATATAATTATTCAGATGATAATATTGGCTTGTCTATTTGCAATGGTAGTTTCATATCTATATAAAAAGAAGGTCAATAAAATGATCTGTTTAGTGGTCTTATTGTTTTATGCACTGTCTCCTTTGCATGCATTCTTCAGTGTGACATTGTGGAAAGACATAATATTTGGATCAATATTTATTTTGGTTATAATATCTTTATTAACTCTTATAGAAAAAGGAATGAACTTGAAGACGATCAGTTTTTATACCGTTTCAGTGTTGATAATGTTGTTTTTTAGAAATAACGGAATATATATTTTTATTTTGTTGATACCTTTAATTATTTTAGTGCTCAAAAATTGTAGACTTAAGATTTTTGCAGTGCAATTCGTAATTTTGGTTTTTTACTTTATCATTACAGGCCCTGTATATACCCATATCGGTGTAAAAAGAACTAATACTGTTGAGGCTTTGTCTATTCCTTTGCAGCAGATCGCAAGAGTTATCGTACTTGATAAGGAGATCGATGGAGTTTCCCGAGAATATTTGGATGAGCTCTTAGACATAGAAAAAATTAGAACTGGCTATGTGCCTCATATTGCCGATCCGGTAAAAAATTCTGTGGATTTTGATGTTTTAGACAGTAATAAATCCAAATTTATAAAGGTATGGTTTAAAATACTCCTGCAGCACCCTAAAGAATATATAGAATCATATTTGTCGTCCACGATAGGATATTGGTATCCAGATGTAGTATATCATGCCATAAGTTCTACAAATGCGGCAAATGAAGAATATAATGCGTATGAATATGATATTGATAATAAAAACTTGCTTTATGAACCATTCGTAAAAGTTATCGATAAGACAATGGATAAAACTTTGCCATTTAGTATCGTCTTTTGGAGTAGTGGTCTGTATTGTTGTATATTATTTCTGTCTATTATAATATTTATTTTCAAAAAGGGAATTAAATCTAGATTTGTAATAGCTTATGCTCCTTTGGTAGCGTTGTGGCTGAGTTTGATGATAAGTGCGCCAGTTTGTGCTGAATTGAGATATATTTATGGTATCTTTACCTGTATACCATTATGTTTAATAATACCATTTATCAATTTGAAAGAAGATGAAAGCTATGCGTAAAATTAAAATATTAAGTATTTTTGGGACGCGTCCAGAGGCTATAAAAATGGCACCTTTGGTAAAAGAAATGAAAGGAAGAGACAATGTTGAATGTTTAGTATGTGTAACTGCTCAACATAGGGAAATGTTAGATCAAGTACTGAGCGTTTTTGAAATCGTTCCAGATTATGATTTAAATATTATGAAAAATGGACAAACACTTAGTGAGATTACAGTGAGAGCATTGCAAGGGATAGAAGATATCCTACAAAAGACTCGACCAGACATCGTTCTAGTCCATGGAGATACAACTACTGCCTTTGTGGGAGCTTTAGCAGCTTTTTATAATAGAATTGCGATTGGGCACGTAGAAGCGGGCTTGAGAACTTGGGACAAATACTCTCCATTTCCAGAAGAGATGAATAGACAAATTATCGATAGGATGACGGATCTTTACTTTGCTCCTACTGAAGCGAGTAAAGAGAATCTCTTAAAGGAAAACATTCCTGTAACCAAAATTTTCGTGACGGGGAATACCGTTATTGATGCGATGAGCAAAACTGTCAAAGAAGATTTTTCTCATGAAGTATTGAACTGGATTAATAATGATGAAAAGTTGATACTATTGACGGCACATAGAAGAGAAAATCTCGGTGATCCGATGTATAACATATTTAGAGCTATTAAGCGAATAATCGAAGAATTTGAAGAAGTGAAAGTAATATATCCAGTCCATTTGAATCCGAAAGTTAGAGAGATTGCTAATGAAATATTTTCTGAATGCGAGAGGGTTAAATTAATAGAACCCTTAGATGTCTTAGATTTTCATAATTTTATAAATAAAGCTCATTTAATTTTGACAGACAGTGGAGGTATACAAGAGGAAGCTCCTAGTTTAGGTAAACCAGTTTTAGTTTTAAGAGATACTACTGAAAGACCAGAGGGGATCGAAGCTGGAACTTTAAGGCTTGTTGGGACCGACGAAGAAAAGGTTTATACGGAGATCAAAAATTTATTAACATCTAAAGAGGATTATGATAGAATGAGCAACTCTGCTAATCCTTATGGGGATGGATTTGCAAGCAAGAGAATAGTCGACGCAATAATTGATTATTTTCAGAACTTAGCAGAGTGAACGTAAGAAAAGCAGTCTTGCGTTTTTTAATGTCTAACTTGCTTGCAATTTTTAAATAATGTATGGTATACTGATTGCAGTGATAGAGAGGTAACAATGAAAGTTCTAATTATAATTCCGGCATATAATGAAGAGTTGAGTATAGCTAAAACTGTTAAGAGTTTAAGCCATGCTACCATAGATATAGATTACATAGTCATTAACGATGGGTCGAAGGATAAAACTAGGGAAGTTTTAATAAATGAAAAGTTAAATTTTATCGATCTGCCCAACAATTTAGGCATCGGTGGAGCAGTTCAAACAGGGTATAAATACGCCTTAGAGAACGATTATGATGTCGCCATACAATTTGACGGTGATGGACAACACGATGCTAAATATATAAAAGATTTAGTTTGTGAAATAGAAGAAGGAGCAAATATGGTCATAGGCTCACGTTATATAAGTGAACTGAGCGAGTTTAAGTCGACATTCATGAGGCGTTTTGGAAAAAATCTTTTGTCTTCACTTATTAAAATGGTTACAGGAAATAAAATTTATGATCCTACTAGCGGATTTAGGGCGGTAGATAGATCTATAATTCAGATCTTTGCTAAGCGTTATCCCATCGATTATCCTGAACCAGACACTATTGTCGAAGTATTGAAAAAGGGCTTTTCAGTTACAGAAATTCCCGTAAAAATGAAAAGTAGAGAAGCTGGAAAAAGTTCCATAAGTCCACTTAAATCTGGTTATTACATGTTGAAGGTTTCTTTTTCTATTATAATTGCAGGTCTCAATACTAAAGGAGTTGCTAAAGATGGACATTAAACTTAAGATTTTTTTGTTAATTATATGCGTTATTTTTTGTTTTTACATTTATCAAAAGATTAGAAAAGAACAGCTTCAACTAAGACATAGTCTAATTTGGCTTGTAACGCTATTCTTGCTGATGCTTTTAACTATTTTTGATGAGTTACTAGTTCCATTAAAAGTATTCTTAGGTTTTGAAACTACTTCAAATATGATATTTTTAATAGGTTTCTTTATAATTACTTTGATAATTTTTTCGCTTACTTTGAAAATATCTTTATTACAGATGAATGTAATTACTTTGACACAGGAAGTGGCTATTATGAAAAAAGAGATTTCCAAAAGAGGACGAAATTAACTTTATGAAAGATAAAATATCTAAATTATGGTATGTTTTAAAAAAAGATGGGTTGATCGTATTTATTAAAAAGTCTTTCGCTTATATTATCGCTAATTATTTTGATAGGTTTAGTTTTAGAGTGCTATTGAATAAAAAAAAATATCGGAAAAATATAGAAGAAATTTTACGACTTTCATCTTATGAAAGAATCATAGTGTGGCGGAGTAGATTTGGGTACAATGTTCCTCTTTTCCAGAGACCTCAACATATCGCTAACAGTTTTGCTAAAAATGGATGCATAGTATTTTATGAAGTCACTTCTATGACAGATAGAGTTAAAACTATTAAGAAAGTGAAAGAAAATCTCTTTCTTGTAAATTTTAATAACCATTTATTGAACAAAATATTTATGGAAGAGGTTAATAAACGTAAAGAACCTAAATACTTACAACTTTATTCTACTGATTGGCGATTTACGTTAGATAATATGAACAGTTATTTGAATAAAGGATATAGGCTTTTATATGAATATATTGATGAGCTGTCTGCGTCTATATCTGGAACAAAGGAATTGCCCAAAAACATAGGTGATAAGTTTGAATTTGCGATGAAACATAAGGATTCTTTAATAGTCGTTACTGCTTCGCGATTAGAAGAGCATGTGAAAATGCGAAGAGGTAATGCGAACTTAGTTTTCTCGTCAAATGGTGTTGATTATGATTTTTTTCAAGAATTCGATATTAACTTTTCTTTCGACGAAGACTTTAAGTCGATAATGCTAGCCAATAAACCTATCATAGGATATTATGGAGCCTTAGCTCACTGGTTCGATTATGATTTGTTAAAAAAAATAAACGACAGCAATAAATATACTGTGGTGTTATTTGGGGTCAAATATGATTCTTCTTTTGATGATAACAACATAGGTGAACTAAAGAATGTCTATTTTTTAGGACAAAAAGATTATAAAATTTTAAAATACTACGCAAGAGAGTGCGATATCTTAACTATTCCTTTTAAGATAAATGAAATAACGGAGTCGACAAGTCCTTTGAAGATTTATGAATACATGGCTCTTCATAAGCCGATCGTCATTACAGATTTGAGAGAATGTCGGGAATTTGAAAGCGTCTTAATCGGAAAAGATCATGAAGAGTTTCTTGAAAAATTAGATGAAGCATATTCGCTCAAGAATGATAAAAAATATATTGAACTTTTAGATAAAGAAGCGCGTGTGAACGATTGGTCTGTGAAAGCAAAAGCCATATTGAATTTATTAAAGAATGCTGAAGAAGGTGATAAAAAGTGATGAAATACCTTTTGACAATAGTGTATATCGTTTTTACGACGAGTGGTTTAGCTCTTATGAAGTTAGGTGGAGATTCTCTTAAGATCTCATTAACTGGTGGACCTATGTTTAAAATGGGCTGGTTGACTTTCTTTGGATTTGTCTGCTATCTCGTAAGCTTCTTACTTTGGCAACGACTATTAGTTAAGTATGATCTATCCTACATAGTTCCTATCGCGACGGGAATAGTTCAGCTAATAGTTCTTTTAATGGGATATCTCATTTTTAAAGAGAAAGTTACAGTCTTCGGAATAATCGGTGCTGTGTTCGTCATTGTTGGAATAGTTTTAATGGCCTTTGGGAAAAGGTGAAATTGAAAAGTAGAGAAATCTACTTTTTTAAAGTTTATATTATAGTTTTGGTTAATTTATGGTATCATATAAGTAGAAAGTAGGGTTAATTATGAAAGGTGTTATTTTAGCAGCTGGGAAAGGTACAAGGTTGATGCCTCTTACAAAAGTGATTCCAAAGATACTGTTGCCGATCTATGATAAACCGATGATCTATTATTCTTTAGAATTGCTTAAGGAACTCGGCGTAAATGACATTTTGGTAGTAGTATCAGATACGAACAAAGAAATGATTAGAGATCAACTCGGTTTTGGAGAAGAGTTCGGAGTTAAAATCACATACGAGATTCAGAAAGTTCAAGATGGGAGCGGAGGAGCTTTCAAAGTATCTCGCGAATTTTTGAATGGCGAGGGTTGTGCTTTGTTGTTCGCGGACAATATTTTTATAGGAAGAAATCTTAATAAGATTAAAAATGTAGTTGAAATGAATATGAAAGAGGGCTATTCCACTATTTTCGCTTATACGGTTCAAGATGCTAGAAGATTTGGCGTGTTGGAAATCGATAAAAATGATGTGGTAGTATCGTTTGAAGAAAAGCCGGAGAATCCTAAGAGCAATTTAATTTCGACTGGACTGTTCTTCTATGATAATACGATCTTCGATAAGGTAGATAAAATAAAGATGTCATCGCGAGGGGAATACGAGATGGCTGAAGTAAACGCCATGTACTTGAGTGAAGAAAAATTGAAAGCGGTCGTCATGGACAACGAAGTCAAATGGTACGATGCTGGGACTTTCGATGCACTATTAGATGCTTCTTGTGACGTGAGAGATTTCAATTGACTTAACATGTGAATTGTAGTATATATTATATAGTGGCAAGAATGGAGGAATGAAATAAATGAGAAAGAAATTATTAGTTTTAACTATTTTAATTTGTGCAACTTTTGCCCTATGTGGATGTGGTAAAGAGAAGGAGGAAAATCTTTTGACAGGAAAAATTAATGCTGAAATAAAGGTTAAAGATATGGGAGTAATAAAACTCGAATTAGATGCTGACGTTGCGCCTATAACGGTTACAAACTTCGTAAATTTAGCGAACGATGGCTTCTACGATGGATTGACCTTTCATAGAATCGTTAAAAACTTTATGATACAAGGTGGAGATCCTAAATTTGATACAACAGGTGGATCAGAAAATCCTATTAAAGGAGAGTTTAAAGAAAACGGGGTCGAAAATAATATATCTCATGTGAGAGGAGTCATCTCGATGGCAAGAAGACAGGATGATATGAACAGTGCATCCAGTCAATTCTTCATCGTGCATAAAGATGCTTTATCTTTAGATGGCGATTATGCCGCTTTTGGTCATGTGACAGACGGTATGGACGTAGTAGATGACATAGCTGAAAACGTCACACCAGAAAATCAGCTTACTGGTTTAGTTGCAAAAGAAAAGCAGCCAATAATAGAAAAAGTTACTATTTTAGATTCAACGTCTGATGAAGATGATAAATAATTCGGGTTTAACTCGAATTTTTGTATATTTTGGTGGAGTTTTTACATAATAAGAATGACATATTTCAATTTATTAGCACTTTATGTTGACAAGTGCTAATTATAGTGATATGATTATATCAGAAAAGGAGAGATGGAAGATGAATTTAATTCCAAGAAAATTTTATTTAGGTGATGATTTCTTTGACGATTTCTTTGAACCTACCGTAAAGGAACAAATGAAATGCGATATTTATGAAAAGGACGGAAACTATAACATCGTTATGGATGCTCCTGGATATGACAAGGACGACATCAATATAGAATGTGACAATGGGTATCTCACTATCTCTGCTGAAACAAGCACTGAAGATAAAGAAGAAGATAAGAACTATATACGTCGCGAAAGACGATATGGAAAGTTTAGCCGTTCATTTTATGTAGGTGATATCGATCCTGAATCTGTCGAAGCAGAATTCAAGAAGGGTACTTTGAGAGTGATAGTACCTAAGGTCGAGGAAAAACCTTCGAAAAAACAAATACAAATAAAATAGTATAAAATTTATAGAAATGTATATACTATTAATGTAAACGGTACAGTTTACATGTGTGGGCTTGTAATAGAGCCTAGGTAAAAGGGATAATCTTCGGGTTATTCTTTTTAATTTTAGAAGAGTCTGTAAAAATGCAAAATTGTAGTAAAATAGGTTGACGTTCTCGATGCATATTGTATATAATTATTATGGTGATAAGATATGAATAATGAAAATGAATATAAATTTACTAGCCATTGTGAAGATGATACTATGGAATTGGCTCAAAATATTGAGTCAGAAAAATTTCCTAACATGGTAATTTGTTTGCGTGGAGAACTAGGAAGTGGGAAGACGGTATTTGTAAAAGGTTTCGCTGAATCTTTAGGTATCGAGGAGACGATCACTAGTCCTACTTTTACATTAGTCAAAGAGTATTTAAATGGCGAGATGCCTCTATATCATATGGACGTCTATAGATTAGAAGATGGTGATGATGGCTCTGTCGGATTGACTGACTATTTTAACAAAGGCGGAGTAACGATCATAGAATGGTCTGACATCATAAAGGACTCATTACCTGAGGAAAGACTAGAAATCAAGTTTAAGGTCATCGACGAAGAGACGAGAGTTTTGACTCTAAAGCCATATGGTCAAGCCTATGAAGATGTCGTAAGTGCCGTTTTATAGAGCAACTTGTTCTATTTTTTTTTTGTAAATTGTTGTATAATAGAGTCAATTTAGGAGGCATGTTATGAAAACTCTTTTTATAGATACACATAGCGAATGTGTGAGGATTATATTTAAAGATGGCGAGACGATAATAAGAGAAGATGCTACTAGCCATAGAAGTCATAGTGAAGTTACGATTCCGACTTTGGAGAAAGTTCTGCAACGTGGAAATTGTAAAATTGAGGATATAGACGAATTGATCGTCGTAAATGGTCCTGGAAGCTTTACGGGAGTAAGAATGGGCGTCACTGTAGCCAAAACTATCGCGTATTGTAAAAATATCCCTATTAAAACCATAACTTCTTTAGAAATGTATGGAGTGAGTTCAGATAAGCATTTTGATATAGTTACTGTCGAAGACTCGAAGGGAGTCTATAGTGCACTTTGTAAAGATGGAGAATATGGTGAATTCTTGTATCAAAGGCGAAGCGACTTTGAGGAATACGTTCTAAAAAATGGTTTTGAGGTTTTAGACGAGAAACAAATTGATATAGAAAAGATTGTAGATTATACAACTCATTTGGACGCTGTTAATCCACACGTTGTAAATCCGATCTATATAAAGGAAATCGATGCTTTAAAATGATAAGAGAATACAAGGAAGCTGATCACAGTATCGTAAATGAACTTGGAAAAATATTCGATTGTGATTATGATGTGTCTAGAAAAAGCGATTTAGAACAGGTTATAGTTTATGAGCGTTGTGGAAAAGTGGTGGGTTTTGCACAGTACATGCAAGTCTATGAAGTTTTGGAGTTGCTGTACATAGTTGTGTCAGAAACCGAAAGAGGCCTCGGATTGGGGACAGAGATGTTACACTATCTGGAGAAGTTAAGTGGCGTTTCTAAAGTAATATTGGAAGTTAGAAAAAGTAATGAAATGGCAATGGATTTTTATAAAAAGAATGGATTTGTTGTTTTGAGAGAGATTAAAAATTATCATAGGAATGGAGAAAGCGCATTTTCTATGGAAAAGGTGATATGAAATGAAAAAAGATGTGTATATTTTAGGAATAGAATCGAGTTGTGATGAGACCAGTATTTCGATCGTAAAAAACGGTGTCGAGGATGTCTATACGTGTGTTTCCACTCAGATGGATACGCATGCTAATTTTGGAGGAGTAGTGCCGGAAATTGCGAGCAGGATGCATACAGAAAATATAACTTTCGTTTTGGAAGACGTCATGAGCAATTCTGGAATATCTTGGGACATGATAGATGCGATTGCCGTCACATATGCACCAGGGCTAATGGGATGCCTGTTAGTAGGCATAGAATTTGCAAAGACATTGAGTTTAATCTACAAAAAGCCTTTGATTGCGGTACACCACATTGCAGGACATATCTATGCAAATAATTTGGTCGAGCGAATCGAGTTTCCATCTTTAGGATTAGTTGTCAGTGGAGGGCATACAGAGCTTATACTTCTCAAAGGCGATTATGATTTTGAAGTGTTAGGATCGACTCTCGATGATGCGGTCGGGGAATGCTATGATAAGATCGCTAGGATAATAGGATTTAAATATCCTGGTGGACCTAATATAGACAAGCATGCTCTTTTGGGTAAGCACACGTACGATTTGCCAAAGCCGATGGACGACGATTCGTTAAACTTTTCTTTCAGTGGACTTAAGAGCTATATAATCAATCTAGTGCACAATGAAAAGCAAAGAGGAAAGGAAGTCAACGTAGACGACTTGGCGAGATCTTTTCAGGACGTCGCGGTCGAGCAGCTCGTCAGAAAGTCTCGTTTAGCAATCGAGAAATATGACAGTTCGAGGATGATCGTCGCTGGAGGAGTAAGCGCTAATGCCTATCTTAGAGATGAATTAAGAAACATGTGTGAGGAAAAGAGTGTACACTTTTCTGTACCACCTATGAGGTATTGTACAGATAATGCCACTATGATTGCTGCGGCTGCGTATCCTTTGTTTTTGAAGAACGATTTTTCTAATTTTACTTTGAACGCTAAAAGTCACGAGTATTTTTTCGACAAAAAAGACTAATTGCAATAAATAGCAAAATATAGTAGAATTATCATAAGGTGAGTAGGATGAACGACAGATCATACTTTGTAGTCGCAGTCATCATCGCTTTAGTAGTTCCGATGATATTTGGAAGTATTTATTTTTTCAAGATGAAAAACATTAAGGATAATACCAGGTATGTAACGATGCTTAAGGATAAACCTGATCTCGTTTTGGATGGTAAAACGTCGATAGAAGATGATTCAGTCGATGCGAAAGTCGAAGAGATAAAGTTCTCTGTGCAATACGTTCGAGGAGAGAAGCAAAGTGCAAAGTTTAATTTATACTTTGAAAATGTGGAACTTTTTGAAAGTTCAAATGGTTTAGAATGGCAATTATACGTTTATGATGAAATAACAAATAATTACATTCTGTATAATTCTGGATCGTTAAATAATAAATCTTTAAAAAAAGTAATCTTAGGATCTAATATATCAATAGATTTCTTAAGTAATAAAAAATTTAAATTGAATTATTCATTAAATGACGATAAAGGTAATGTGGAGATATTTAAATCCGACATCGTATTAGAACAGGAGTAAAATTATGGCTTTTCTTGCTACTTTAATTGCTGGTGCTTTCTTTTTAGTAGGAGCACTCCTAGCGTTTTTTGGAAAGAATAGAAAAGGGCTCGTCGAATTCAGTATAGGTATGGCCTTTTCGGTGATGCTGTTATTGTTAGCGTTCGACATCGTTCCGGAAGTCTTGGAGCTTTTAGAAGAAAAAGGTACGATTTTTATGTACGTTTTTATCGTGATAGGAATCGTCACATTGAAGCTTATTGATATATTAGTTCCCCATCACGATCATGATGAAGAAATTAAAACGCATGACAGGCATTTAAAGCATATAGGAATTATAAGTTCTTTAGCTTTGATCGTTCACAACGTTATCGAGGGAGTAGGAATTTATAATATTGCATTAGTCGATTTTAAGGCAGGATTATTAATGGCAATCGGGGTTGGACTTCACAACATTCCTTTTGGTATAGAGATAACTGCAACTTTGAATGAAACGAAAAAGAATAAAACAAGCGTCTTTTTGAACATTTTATTGCTTACTTTGAGTACAGTTTTTGGTGCTATAATAATGATGATTTTTAAGTCTATAGACGATTTTATATTGGGATCTTTGATGAGTTTGACAATAGGAATGATAATCTATTTAGTATTATTCGAGTTATTGACTGAATTAGGAACTTCTAAGAATAAGAAATATTCTACTGCAGGACTTATAACTGGAGTTCTATTCATGGTTATAATTTTGATAATCGGAGGATAATATGAAGGGTGTATTGATTACCGGTGGGGCCGGAAAGATAGGTTTTAATTTAGTACAAAAACTTATCGATACTAATTACAACGTTACAATTTTAGATTTAGAAAGCAAAAGTAGTATAAAGAGATTACAGAAATATAAAAACATCGTAAAGATCGTCTACGGCGACGTCGAGGATGAAAATTTAGTTAGGGATTTAGTTAAAAGAAATGACATCGTAATAGATTACGCGGGAATCATGCCACCATTAGCTAATTTGAATTCTACTGTTGCAAATTCGATTAACTACGGAGGTACAAAAAATATAGTAGATGCAATTAAGGAAACTAACCCTGAATGTGTATACATTTATATGTCATTTATCAGTATCTATGGTGCGACTAAGATGGCGAAGCGCAGACTTACTGTGGGCACAGAGAGCAACTATCCAGATGACTATTATTCTGTCAGCTTAGTTAGAAGTGAAGAGTATATTAAAAGTAATTTAAGAAAATACGTAATTTTAAGAATGCCTGTCGTTTTAACAAAGAACAATTACTTTTTAAATTCGATGAGATTAGATTCTAAAATGGATTTTATTACTAAGGATGATTTGAACAATATCGTTATTGGCATTATGAAATCCAAAAAAGTTCTTGGCAAGGTGTATAACATAAGTGGATTCGAAGAAAACTCATCGCAAGTTATCGTGGCTTTATACCGAAGCACTGGGAAAATAAGATTGTTTAATAGAACTCTTTACTACGGTACTTTTGAAGATGGCGATGCACTTAATAAAATTCTAGATATTAAATGTGACGATTTGAAAACGGTAATAGAAGATATCTCTAGAAAAAATAGTGGTGTAAAAGTCTTATTATTAAAGATTTTTAATTATCCTAAATATTTGATTTTCAAACGAATTAGTGGAAGAAAAAAACGAAGAGACGCTAAAAATAAGTAAATAATTAAGCCGTTGAAAATGTCGAAATGTAGCCGTTGAAAATGTCGAAAAGTAGCCGTTGAAAATGTCGAAAAAGCTTGACAAGAAGGTATCCGTAGGGTTAGAATTTAAGAGTAGATAAGGTCCGGATAAAACACAAGGTCCGGATAAAACACAAGGTCCGGATAAAACACA
>CASRZA010000006.1 GCA_949439935.1 uncultured Bacilli bacterium | reverse complement strand
TGTGTGGGGTAGGTTCTTGAATGCTGATGGTATCATAGGGACAAGTGAACGAAGGACAGGATGGACTTTATATAGTCGATGAAGACGGAAAAATTATAAGTGACAAAGAAAAACTAATTGAAAGAAATAAACTAATTCTGAAAAGTCCGATCTTCAACATTTATAAACTTATCTTTTTTAACGAGACAGAGGAACAAAATGAGATGAAAATATATGTGGTAACAAAAAAAGTTAACGGATGATGCGAAAATTTAATGAATTAATCGATATTGGGATTAATTCATTTTTTGTTGCTTAAAGAGAGTTTTTGAGTTTGAAGTACTTTGCGTTGGAATGACCACATTCAACTGTTTTTATCTATAAAAAAAAATAAAAGAAAGAAAGAAGGAAATTTTATGAAAGATTATATCTTAGATGCATTTACGAAAACTGAGGACGGTTTAAATGGAGAGTTTAACAACCTGACAGTAAATTGCATAAATTCAAAAAATAATAAATTTAATTTAGATTGTGAAGGGAATCTAATTGTAAATTCAATAACGGCTACGAAAGGAATTGACCAACCACAAAAAATTTATTTTCCAGTGGGAACAATCTATTGGAATAGATATGATATCTCGGAGGAGTTGAATAATACTTTTGAAGGTGAATGGAAAAGAATAAAAGATGTTTTTGTATTGGCAGCAGGCGAAAAATTTCTTGCAGGAACTAAAGGTGGAGAAGAGGAGCACGTTTTAACAGAAGGGGAGATACCTAGACACACTCATTGTTATGGATACACTGTTAAGACTTTTTATGATTCTGGATATGGAGTAGAAACTATCGATAATATTCAGGCTCCTGGTAGTGGAAAAGAAAATTATGTTTGGGAAAATGCTGTTGGTAATAATCAACCACACAATAATATGCCACCTTATGAAGTGGCTTTTTGTTGGGAAAGAGTGAAGTAAGTAATTAAAACTTATAAGACGATGAGTTTATCGTCGTTTTTCTTTGATTAATTTAAATGAATTGACTAGGGATAGATTCGTTTTTTGTTTATGGTTGGTGTTTTTAAATATGAAATATTTTGATCCTGGATAGCGTAAAGGCTATCCATTTTAAATGAAAAAAAATTAAAAGAAAGGAAAAGAAATAATATGAATGATTTTATAGATGAAATTTTTACGAATACAGACGTCGGTTTTGATGCAGAGTTAAATAACCTGACAATAAATAGTATGAATTCAAAAAATGATAAATTTAATTTAGATAGAGAGGGAAACTTGGTAGTCAATTCTATCACGACGAAGTTGTCTTCTTCATCAGGACTAACATTTGACGATATTTATCCTGTCGGGGTATATTATGAGACTTCTGATGAACACTTCGATCCGAATGTGAGTTGGCAAGGTACTTGGGTTTTAGATACTAAAGGTCGTGCGACTGTATCAAAAGATCCTGATCAAGTGGAATTTGATACGATAAACAAAGTTGGTGGAAATAAGAGTCCACAGCAGCACTATCATGACATACGTTTCAATAGACCAGACGGTTTAGGAGTTTCCATCTCTTGTACAGGAGATGGGGGCGAGGTTTTAAATATCACTAATTGGGCATGGCAGCACAATTTCTTTAATGAATTCGATAGCAGTTCTCATCTTAGAACTAATTATGCCGGTACAGGAGAAGCAGGAAATCTTCAACCTTACATCGTCGTAAATCGTTGGCATAGGATCGCTTAGATTATATTCTTTTTTAGAATAGACATTAAAGCTGATCAATTTTTATTTTGAGTAGAAGGATTTTACTCAATTGTTTATATAAAAAAAGAAAGGAAAAAATTATGGATGATTTTATATCAAATACAGAAGATGGTTTAAATGTAAAGTTAAACGACTTAGTGGTAACTTGCATAAATTCAAAAGATAACAAGTTTAATTTAGACAGCGAAGGAAACTTGATAGTCAACTCTATCACGACGAAAACATCAGAGTCCTCTTTACTTACCTTCGACGATATTTATCCTGTCGGTACATATTATGAGACTTCCGATGAGCAGTTCGATCCGAATGTGAGCTGGAAAGGAACTTGGGCTTTAGATACTAAGGGACTCATTACTGTATCAAAGGATCCCGATCAAGTGGAATTTGATACGATAAACAAAGTCGGAGGAGATAAAAATCCACAGAAGCACTATCATGACATACGTTTCAACAGACCAGATGGATCGGGAGTCTCTATATCTTGTACAGATGATGGGGGCGAGGTCTTAAATGTCACTAATTGGGCATGGCAACACAATTTTATTAACGAATTCGGCAGCAGTTCAAATTTGAGAACCAATTATGCCGGTACAGGAGAAGCAGGAAATCTTCAACCTTACATCGTCGTAAATCGTTGGCATAGGATCGCTTAGTTGTATTCTTTTTTAGAATAGATATAAAGCTGATCAATTTTTATTTTGAGTAGATGGCTTCTACTCAATCATTTATACAATAAAAGAAAGGAAAAGAAAAAATATGAATGATTTTATAGATGAAATCTTTACGAATACTGGTGCAGGTTTAGATGCAGAGTTAAACAATCTGACAATAAATAGTATGAATTCAAAAAATGATAAATTTAATTTAGATAGAGAGGGAAACTTGGTAGTCAATTCTATCACGACGAAGTTGTCTTCTTCATCAGGACTAACATTCGACGATATTTATCCTGTCGGAATATACGTCGAGATCTCCGATGAGAAATTTGATCCGAATGTGAGTTGGCAGGGTACTTGGGTTTTAGATTCTAAAGGTCAAGTAAGTAAAGACGAGAATCAAAGTGAATTTTTGCAATTAGGGAAAACTGGTGGCGAAAAAGCTCATAATTTAACTGTAAATGAAATGCCAAAACATACTCATATATTAAATGTTGTGAGAACTACTGTTATGCCTTTGAATGAAACGGGTTATCCAAGTGGATATAATAACAATAATATCGGGGTTGGAAGAACTGACGAAGCACTTGAATATTCTGGTAATAGTCAGCTTCACAATAATCTCCAGCCATATGTCGTCGTGAATCGTTGGCACAGGATCGCTTAAAGTTAGCAATTAAAAATGCTAAGAGAGGAGGATTTTTTAATGAGTTATAAATTAAAAAATATAAAGTATAATCCTTTGAAGGGGTATGACTATTCTAATGTAAGTTCTAGGTTTGGATCTAGGACTTTTTATAATGATGTAACTAAGAAGTATGAAAAGGGGTTTCATAACGGGATCGATTTAACGACAGGAACCATAGTAATTGCACCAGAAGATGGAGAAGTGACAGAAGTATACAATGGTGTTTCTGGCTATAGTGAGAAACAATCGCGCGGAAATTATATCGTTTTGAAACATAAAAAAGATATATATACAGTTTATTATCATTTGAAGAAGAATAGCATTCGCGTTTCGAAGGGAGATAGAGTGGAAAGAGGTGCACTTCTTGCCGAGGTCGGTGCGACTGGCCATGCGACAGGTCCACATCTACATTATGGAGTAAAGGTTAATACAAAGTGGGTAAACCCAGAAGACTATCTTTTAGGGAAGAAGAGACTTACTGCTGAGAATTTTGAAGATCATATTATATATACGGTTAAGCAAGGAGATACTTTGATCGAAATAGCTGCAAAATATGGAATCGATTATAAATTACTTGCCGAAATAAATGGCATAGATAATCCAGATTTGATTTACGCAGGTGATAAGATAAAATTGCCTTTGAAAACGATAATCGTCGAGAAAGGGGATACACTAAGTGGAATTGCAAAAAAATATAACACTACGTGGCAAAAGCTTTACGAGAAAAATAAGGATGTCATAGGAGATGATCCGAATCTGATCAAAGTCGGCATGGTGTTAAAAATATGAAGATCTATAATGTGATATTTGGAATCGGCATGTTTTTATTCGGAGGGATAGACGTTCTCTTAATCAGTTTATTTTTGGTAATAGTGCTAGATTATATGACGGGTGTTTTAAAGGCTATTTATGAAAAAAACTTGAATAGTAAAGTCGGATTAAACGGTATAATAAAAAAATGTGGGTATTTGTCGATCGTGATTTTGAGTGTACAAGCTGATAAGTTGTTGTGGGATCAAAGTATGGCTATAAGAACTATAGTCCTTTACTCTTTCATTGCGAACGAATCATTATCGATACTTGAAAACTGGGGCCGGATGGGTCTACCTCTACCGAAAAAATTAACGGGGATATTTTCTTCATTGAAGGAAGAAAATAGATAAAGTTATTGTTGTTGAAAACACTTTTGTTTTCAACAATTTTTTTCTTGAATAAAATTATGGTATTTGGTATCATTTTTAACAGAGAATATGATAAGTGGTGGTAGTTATGAATGAAAAGGGAACAATCTTTACGATAGATATACTTAAAAATATTGTGGGAGTATACTTCAATACTTTCTTTGTCTTTTATTTTTTTCAAGTGTGTAACTATGAAGTTTTACCTTTGGCGAAGTACTATCTTACTCTATATTTGTTTATAGGAATAACTTTTTTCCTAATAAAAAGACCTATGAAGAAAAATGTAAAAGTTCCCTATTTTAGGATAGGAATAGCACTTCAGGCCTTGTATATAAGTTTGATAATGCTACTGAATGATAAGATCCCAGAGTACGTCTATTTAGTTGCGATCGTAAAGGGCGTTGCGGATGGATTTTATCATTTTCCTAAGAACCTTTTGAACTCAGAAAAAGTCACCAACGATGGAAGACAAAAGTTCGAGGGAATCGTCAACATAGTCAATAAAATAGTAAGTGTCGTGATGCCTATATTATTGGGCATAGTGCTCTCTTATTTTACTTATGTTCAGACTGGAAAAATTTTCTTTATGTGTTTTATCTTGATGTTCATCGTCGCATTCAATTGAAAGATGAAAGTTTTAAAAATAAAGACGTCGATTTAAAAGAGTTCGTTTCTATCATAAAGACGAATAAAGATATTTTTAGTTCTCTTTGGATACCGTTCTTGTCTGGGCTTACTTATTCTTCAGGTGTGATGGGACTCATAATCACTTTATCTAAAATAAATAACTTTAAGACGAACTTGAATTTTGGTTTTGTCGATAGTCTCTGTGCAATTTTGTCTCTTTTAGTTTTAGTGGTATTTACTGTCAAATTAAAAAAGGAAAAATATAATAAATGGCTCTTAATAAGTGGAATAGTAAGTTTTTTAACTTTGATGTTGTTCGCATTTTATCCTTCGAGGAACTCTTTGATCATTTACCTTCTGGTAAACAATTCTTTCGTTTTATTGGTGAACAGGATCGATAATGTCATCGTAGTCAATTTGAGTAACGATAAAGTTCTTAAAAATGAATTTAAAACAGAGTATTATCTATTTAGGGATCTCATCTTTTCTATTTCGAGGGCATTTGGATACATCCTATTGATGATCGTCTGCCTTCTAGTCGGCATGGAATATATAAATTATCTCATGATATTATGTGCGATGGCTATACTGGCCGAGACTTTGGTAGGCATACGTTTGAATGGCAGAAGTTTGACAAAAGACTGACCATATGATAAAATTTATATAGTTTTGAAAGGAAAATGCATTATGAAAAAAGCAAAAGAAAACCATCATCATTCATGCGTAGCACTTCTAAAGTAGGAAAATAGGCCTACATAGGAAGTGCAGTTTGTCGTGCATTTTCCTAAGAGTTAGAAAATTAAAACTATACGGGAAAATGGACGTATAGTTTTTAATTTGAAAAGAGAGGTTAATTATGAAAAGAAAAGTAGAATTAAAGAATGTAAAGGGAAGTTATGATTATAATCCGAGCGAACAGAATATAAGGTACTTTATCCAAGATACGCTTCGCAAGGTATTCGTCGAGTATGGCTACAAGCCACTTGAGACGCCCATTCTTTGTTATTATGATCTGCTCGCAGGTAAGTACGACGAGAGTAACGATCTTTTAAACGAGATATATAAGCTTTCCGATCAAGGAGATAGAAAGCTCGGTCTTCGCTACGATTTGACTGTGCCTTTTGCAAAATATATCTCACTGACGAAAGATATTCGTCTTCCTTTTAAAAGATATGAGATAGGAAAAGTATTTAGAGATGGTCCTGTCAAAGTTGGAAGAGATAGAGAGTTCTTGCAATGTGATGTCGATGTCGTCGGTTTAGATGGTAACTTGATAGAAGCAGAACTCATCAGTTTGTGGTTCAAAGGGTATGATGCCTTGGGAATAGATGTATATGTAAAATACAACAGTAGAAATTTGATGAGAGGTCTTATCCAAGAAGTAGGAGGGTTTACTTCGGAGGAGACGATCGATAAGGTCGTAACGATAATCGACAAACTAGATAAAATAACTTTCGAAGAAATCGTAGAAGAACTTGGCAATTTGGGATTGTCGAACGAGAGTGCAGAAAAATTGCTTAGTTACTTTAAGATGGATTTTAAGGGCCTAATAAGTGAATTTAGAGACTGCGAAAATGAAATGTTATGTAAAGGGTTAGACGAAGTAGGAAAACTAAGAGATATCCTTAAAAACATAGATTTAGAAGATAAAACTGCATTTTCATCTTCCTTGGCAAGAGGTCAAGATTATTATACCGGAAATGTCTTCGAGGTGTATGCTAAAAACGGAGAATTGTCATGCAGTTTAGGTGGTGGAGGCCGATATGATAGGATGATAACAGACTTTATCGACGACGGGAATATATATCCTGCAGTCGGAGTCAGCTTCGGTTTATCTACTATTTATGAGATATTAAAAATGAGAGAAGAAGAGAAAAAGCGTTCACTGGTAGACATCTATGTCATTCCGATGGAAACAGAAGTAGAAGCTTTGAAGATCGCAAACGAGATACGCGGTTTGGGGTTAAGAGTCGAGTTAGAGATGAGTGGAAAGAAGATAAAGAAGTGTTTCGAGTATGCAAATAGAGAGAACATCCCTTATGTCATAGTATTAGGTGAAAACGAACTAGAGGAAGGTAAGTTCAATGTAAAGAACATGGAAACTGGCGAAGAGGAATGTGTAAACTTGGTAGACATCGAAAATTTAATTAAAATAGTACAAAAATAAATTATTAGTGTATTTTCGTGAATCCCTTCTTGTCAATCGTAGACGACATATGTTAAAATTTAATCAGTGAATAGTGAGCTTAGTAAAAAAATTCTAGGTTTCATCAATAAAAATTAGGGAGGTATGTAGTATGTTATCAGGAGAAGAGATACTTCGTCAAATAGAGGAAGGCAATATCAAGATTGAACCATTCGATAGGTCAAACCTTGGACCGAATAGTTATTGCTTACATTTGGGTGATGAACTTTTAGTTTATGAAGAAGATGTTTTGGAGTGCAAGAAGCCAAATAAGACTAGAAAGATAAAGATACCCGAAGAGGGTTACATATTGAGACCAGGAGAGTTGTATTTGTCTAGGACAGTTGAATATACAGAGACAGAACACTATGTTCCCCTTTTATGTGGACGTTTCAGTCTCGCAGCTCTGGGTGTCACTGTACATATAACGGCTGGTTTTGGAGACAATGGATTTAAAGGTACTTGGACTTTGGAGATCTGTTGTATAAAACCCGTCAAAATATATCCAAATATGAAAGTTTGTCACATCTGTTATTATCCTATCGTCGGCGATGACAATATCAAATATACCGGTAAGTATTTAGGCCAAGTAGATACTACGGCAAGTAGGATCTATGAAGATGAGACTTTCGAGTAAGAGGTGCTTAGATGTATTCTGGACAAGAAATTATAAATGCCATAAAAAATGGAAGCCTAGTAATTGAACCGTTCAATGAGAATAATGTCAATCCTAACAGTTATAATTTAACACTCGGAGATAAACTTTTGGTCTATACCGAAGACGTTTTAGATTGCAAAAAGAAAAACGACACTAGAATAATCGATATACCAGACGACGGTTATATTTTGTCGCCGAACACTCTGTATTTAGCAGAGACGAGAGAATATACTGAAACCGAAAAATGCGTTCCTCTAATCAGTGGAAGAAGTTCGATAGGCAGAATAGGTTTGACGGTACATCAGAGTAGTGGTTGTGGAAATTTAGGTTTTAAAGGTACTTGGACTTTGGGAATAACCTGTGTCACTCCTACGAAAGTTCATAAAGGTATGGAGATAGGTCAGATCTACTTTTTTCCGCCGGTCGGAGAAACTAATATCAGATATGAAGGATTGTATAACGGCAAGGGCGTGAAAGATAGTAAGGCTTATAGTCAATTTGAAAAATGAGCATTTTAGTAATTCCCATTTATTGGGAGTTCTTTTTTTGACAAAAAACGTATTGCGTATTTTTTGAAACTATTATATAATTCATATTAAGATAGGTGATAAATAATATGGATAAAAATAGAGAAGTACTTAAACACTGTCCACATTTTTATACGATAATCAATTTTGAGTATTATAGTGACGACATGGTTTCTGAGAAACTTATCGACGTATATTCGAAGTTTATCTTCAGCGTCGATATTAAAGACGAAGAAAATGTCAAGAAAGTTAAAAAGCTGGACGACGTACTTTTCAAATATATAAACGACTACTGTTTCAGAGATCAGATACGTGCGGATATAATGACAATAAAGGTGCGCAGAGGAGAAAACGTTTTAGAGTCTATCGTCAGTGCCATCATAAGCTTTTTTGATAACTACGAGTTGATGAGTACGAGAAAAATTCAAATAACTAGGTGGATATAATGGATGAGGATTTTTTAGATATAAAAGATAACAGTAGAAAAATTGCAATCATATATGTCATCATTATCATAGGGATAGTAGTGGCAGGATACTTTTTTGTATTTAAGAAATTTTATTTTTCTTTAAAGACTGTTCGCTTGGAATTAGGTGAGGCGTTGAGTTCTGAGGTTCAAGATTATGTCAATCAGGAGATCACTAATAAAAAAGATTGGAAATTAGATATCTCCAAAGTAAAGGAAAATGAAGTTGGCGAGTACACATATACTGTGACTTATAATAAAACTACAAAAAAGGGTAAGATAAAAGTAGCAGATACTACTGCTCCAGAATTTACTCTGCAAGAGATGACGATCGAAGAAGGTAGCGACTATTTTTTAGGAGATTTTCTGTTGACGTGTGAAGATCATTCGAAACCTTGTTTGGTGTCGTTAAAGAATTCTAAAGATGAAGCGAAATTTAATGCTCTCGGTTCTCATTCTGTAGACATAGTCGTCGCGGATTTATATGGAAATAAAGCGACTGCGAGTGCTAATTTAAGAGTCGTAGAAAAAGGAACGTATGTCGATCCTAAAACTTTAGATTTAGAATATGCCTCTAATTCTAAAGGAGAAGAAAATTTTAAAGGCAAAGTGTATCTCTCATTAGAGAAGGCTTTAAATCCAGACGATAGAGACATCGAAGGTAAAATGCTCGAAATTAGCATGATCGATTTTGATAAGTATGTTGCAGAAAACTACGAAGGTTATAAGTTGTCATCGGTGGAGGTCGTACAGCTTTATAATAAAAGTAATTATATAATAGGATTTGCCGTCGAATTAAAGATTACAGGCGAGAAAGACAAAACTGTCTATGTCGATAAGGATAAAGTTCATGCTGACGACTCTAGTGAGACACCTTCAGAAGATGAATGATTTTAAATATTTGATTTGACAATCTATATTATTTAAGGTAGAATTAGTTTATAAGTTTAGAAAGAGAGAGAGATGTATAGATGAACGGATTATTGTTATTAGGTGCTGGGGCTGGCAATTTTTGCGCGAATACAAGCGAAATTTTAGGATTAGTTGGTTGGGCTCTTACTATTATCAAGATTGCTATCCCACTTATTATCATAGCACTAGGGCTTATCGACTTAGGTAAGGCAGCGATCTCTAGTAAACCAGAAGAAGTCAAAAAGACTGCAACTAGCTTAGTTTGGAGATTCGTCGGTGGAATCGTCATATTCTTCATACCTACGATCGTCATGCTAGTATTCGGATTTGTCAACAAGTTTGGCGACGCTAAAGGTCAGATGGATTTTAATATCTGTTATAAATGTATTACTGTTCCTTGGGATGGCGAGTGTACAAACGCTGTGAGAGAGTATTAATTGACAAACATGAAACATAAAAGTATACTGGGAGTAGTATACTTTTTTTGGAAGTGGGGGATTTTATGAGTATTTTATCCATCAATACTTTTTGTCAAGACATTTCGCCAGCATTGCAGTTTGTAGGACAAGCCTTGACGATATTTAAAGTGTCTTTGCCATTGGTCTTAATTTGCATGGGAATTATCGATATTGCCAAAGCAGTCTTGTCGAGCAAATCTGACGAAGTAAAGAAAAATCTGAAGAGTTTTTTTCAGAAAATAGCGATTTGTGTAGGACTTTTCTTCGTACCTACTCTATGTATGGTGGTGTTCGGGTTCGTAGGTAGTTTTAACGATATAAAAAACAAATCTGGAATAGATTACGATGTCTGTTATGACTGTGTGTTCAATCCCTCTAGTAAGGGTTGTAGAAAAGCTGTACAAATTGCCGACAGATTACCTTAGTTTTGTTTTTTGAATATGTGGAAATGTCACAATAAGTATCGATAAAAAGTTGTTAGCAAAATTCAGGGGAGGTTAATGACATGTATAAAACTTACAAATTTAGAATATATTCAACTTCAGAACAAAAAACTATGATAAATAAAAACTTCGGTTGTTCTAGGTTTGTTTATAACCATTACCTTGAATTAGGGAAGAAAAACAAAGTATCAAATAGATTTGAGAATATAAAAGACTGTACTCATAAACTAAAACAGGAATATCCTTTCTTACAAGAAGCAGATAGTTGCTTACTCCAAAAAATATTAGACCATTTAGATAAGAATTATCAGAGATTCTTTAAAAGTGGATTCGGTTATCCTAAGTTTAAGAGTTAATATTCAAGAAATGCATATATGACGACAGCGATCTATGGAACATATATGAAAGAACAATTAGCATAGAGACAAATTAAAAAAAACGAAGACGGTAGCGACTATCGGAATTTAAATCTGTGGAGAAGTCTAGTTATAGAGTCTATGAAGCAGAAATCTCTTACCGTGATGTAAGGGGTGACAATTTACTTGTAATTTGTCTTTTGTTCATTGCATGAATTTACGAGTAATGGTATACTTAAATTAAGGACGGTGTCTATATGAAGATTTTTAGAAAGTTGATCTTTACTTGTCTGTTAATCATCAGTTTTACTATTCAGGTGTCAGCGAGTGATAGCAGACATGATTGGTTAGTTTCAAAAAAAGGAGGAAGTGCCGTACTGATGTGCGAATATGCAGATTTTTCTGGGGAAATACAAAATGAAATATATTTTTCATTTACCTTGAATGGTTTAAGTACAGATGAACCCTGGGGAGTCACATTGAGATCTGGGATGTTTAACACACTGGATATAGGAAGTTCGACTCATGGTACTTTCGAGAAGGTGTTTGTCAAAACGATCAGTTACGATTTTCATGAAGGGCATATGCAAGCATCTAAGGAAAAACAGTTCACGTGCCCAAAATATTCTTTTGTAGATTATGATGGGATAAATGAAATATGTTTTTCTGATAATGAATCGTGTGGTCTGAATTTTGAGAGAGGACCTTATAAACTTACTGAGAATTCTGAGACTATATACAGTGTCATGGACGGGTTTATAAAAACAGCTTTCGATAGCATTACTTTCGAGGAATATAAAAGTAGCAGTAGTGTATCTTCGATAGAGAGTACGATAAAATCTAAATCTTTGACAGCTACTAAGGAAAGATATGGATTTGAAACAAGCTTTGTTACTCCAGAATTCGTTACCAATTATATCGAAAATGATTCTAATTTAAAGAGTGAGCTAGAGAGATTTAAGTCGAGAATGGAGACAGCTCTTAATGAAGCAAACCAAAAAAACGAGTTGACCGAACAAGAAAAAGAGGATTTAAATAAGAAAAATGAAGAGCTGAAACAGATGATTTCGTCTGACAACTTTGTACCTTCTACGGGCGTCGATCCCGACGGGGACGAGTCTTGCAATAGCATTCTTGGGAGTGAAATGTCTGAGATCATCAACAACATATTTAAGACGATACAATATGCCGGTCCTGTTCTCGTCATAGTTTTAACCGCATTAGACATGCTTAAAGCCGTCACGAGTGGAGAACAAGATCAGATGAAAAAAGCTACGAATAAGTTCACAAAGAGATTGATCGCTGCAATGCTTCTGTTCTTCGTGCCACTTCTTTGCAGTCTAGTGTTCGACATTGTCGGTATAACAGTGCCTGACAGTTGCATCGGTACATTAAAATAATATGTGGGAGATAACATATGAAAAATAGAATCTTTGTCTATGGAACTTTGATGAGGGAAATGAGTAATCATGAAAATATCTCTCAAAATCTAAATTTTGTAGGTCTTGCCAAAATTGATGAGCTCAAAATGTATAGTTTAGGTACTTATCCTGGAATAGTAGATGGTGAAGGCAGAATCAAAGGCGAAGGTTATAAAAGAGTCTTAAAAGGTGGATTAAGAGAGTCCTTTTCAGATTTGACTCCAAAGGAAATCGACGAATATCTTGAAAATTGCGAGAAATAAAAAGTGCAGATGGCCTGTACTTTTTATTCGTAAAGATTTCTTACTAGATCTTCAAAAGGAACATACTCGTCGATCTGATTAGAATCTATCATGATATCTTCTAAGTTCTCAAACAACTTCTTTTCGATCGTTGGAGTCTCTAACCAGCTGTCGGCATTTTTATATCTTTCTACTATAGATATTAAGTCATTTATCGACGTATCTGGAAATTGTTCTATTATTACTTGTGCTATTTCTTTAGCACTTTTTTCATTACAATATTCTAGACCTCTAGCTATCGCTTTCGTAAACTTTTTAAGTAATTCCTCATTATTTTCGATGTAGCTTTTTCGAGCATTGAAAGCTGTGTAAGGCATTTCTCCTGACATTTCACCTATACTTGCAACGACGTGTCCATAACCCATCGTAACTAGTTTAGTGGCATTTGGTTCGAAAAGATTTACGAATATATCTTCTTTGTTACTACCGATGAAAGCACTCGTAAGAGAAGCGAAATCTACAGATGTATCGACGTCTACTTTGGTCTTATCTATGTTTGCATTTTTTAAAGCATTTTCAAAATTTAGCTCTGGCATGCCACCGACGCGACCCGCTAAAACTTGTTTACCTTCCAACATATCCCAAGTAAAATTGTCGATCTTTTTCTTAGATACGATGAACTGTCCATCTCTTTTAGTCAAGCCTGCGAACGTTTTGATATAGTCTTTCTCGCCACCATTATAAATGTATATAGTAGCTTCAGGTCCGCAGAAACCGATTTCGACATCACCACTTAAGACTGCAGCAGTAACGTTGTTCGCACCGCTTATCAAAGTTAATTCTATTTCGATTCCTTCTTCTTCAAAATATCCATTTTCCATGGCAACATATAAAGGCGCGTAGAATGCACTGTGTGTGACCTCGCCGACCGCGATAGTCTTTAAGTTTTTCTCCGCGTCTTCTTTTTTACATCCCGTGATAGAGAAAATCGTAAAGAAGAAGACGAATGCTAATAAAAGTCCTTTTAAACTTTTATAAAAAAATTTTTTCAAATTAATCACCAACCACTTTATAATATGAAATGACTTTAATTTATGTGCTCTTTTTAGGAATGTGGAAAAGAAAAGGTTTACTTTTATAAGATTATTTGCTAAAATGGTTGCAGAATAAGTAAGGGAGATGCTAGAACTAGTATGGAAAAATTTGAAATTGATGACGCGAAAAGTGTCGAAGTATATAGCAGTTTTATCGAAAAAGCTAAAGATACTTTAATAACTTTAATTGAGAATATAAAGAGTAATATCAAAAATTCTGAAGCGAGAATAAAGGAAACAGAAAGAGATGTTAATGAGAACGAATCACATCGCGAGAAATGCGAGCAAGAAATCGTCAAAATGGAGAATAGAATAGGCGAAATAAAGGATGCGATCGACAATGTCGAAAGTACTTATAAAAAGATCGCCGATGCATATTCGTCTACTAGTAAAGGCGACACGAAAGATCTCTACAGTAAGATCATCGAAGAAGCTAAGGCTAATTGTGAAGAAGACGTAGAGAGAAACCGTTCTGAAATCGCTCGTTTGAACAGCGATATAGAGGGCGTAAAGGTAGACATAGCAAACTATACTAGTACTATAGACGAACTAAATAAAGATTTGGATGATTATAATCTCGAACTCGATAAATATAATGAAACTTTAGAGTATTTTGAAAAGATCTCTACAAAAGCTGAAACCGACTTGGATGAAATTTCTAATGAGAAAGCAACTTCTAAAAAAACTGAATCTAGAGTTGCTAAATCCGCTACTAGAAAAGTCTCTAAGAGTAAGGAAACTGAATCTGATGGAGAAGAAGATAGTTCTTCACGAATCATCAAAGATAAACCTAGTATTCTTGAAACTTTAAAAAGCGATACATATAAAACCGTTAAAGAAGAGCCAAAAATAGGGGAACCAGTTTTTGAACCAAAAGATATCGAAGAGAAGGTCGAAGTCGACTTTGAATCATCTCTTAAACAGATTTATGATTTAACTGGATATAAACCTCAAAAGGAAAGCGAAACGAGGAAAGAAGTAAACATAGAATCGGATAATAAATCTAAGGAAGATTTAATTTTAGAATCTGCTCCAAGTTTTGATTTCGATTTCGGTTTCGATAAAAAAGAAGAACCTAAAAAGGAAGAAAAGAAAGTCTATACTGATAATTTAGATAGTCTTTTCAGTGACGCTCCTGAGATGGAAGACAGTAACCCAGTTATCGAAAACAGTCCTTTCTTAGATAGTGATTTCTCTGACTGGGAGAACTTACTAAATTCGACAGATACTCAAATGATGAACATCGTTGAAGATAAGAAAGAGGATAATACTTTTATCGATGAGATGCTTAAGCCTTACGGTACGACTTTTAATAGACTTTCTGGATTGACTGGAAATGCTATATATCATAGAGATGGAACTAATAGTTCATTTGTGATTACTGGTAAAGACGTCGAATTTGCTATCAACGCTATCGATGGTAACGATTTAAAATCGATGAAAAAAGTTGGACCTGAAATAACTATCTTGAGAAAAATTAAAGGTTTGAAAGAAGGTAATCTATAATGGCACTAGAGTATTTGTATGATTTTGGTCTAGACAGCAGAGACCTAGAAGATATTAAAGATAATACTAATGAAACTACATTTTCTGAACTATCTTTGTTTGTCGGATTAGTAAGTGATAATATTAGGTATATGAAAGATTTTGGTATTGAGAACTATGCTCAAGTTGTAGTGAAATATCCTGAAATCTTTTTAAGAGATGGAGAATCTTTTAAGAATATTTTCTCTAAGTTTGATAAAGAAGATCTAATAAATAAGGTAGAAAAGAATCCAGCTGTATTTAAGAAAATGGTCGACTTTATAGACAATAATTAATTAGAAGACTTTTGCTCTGTGTGACGAAAGTCTTTTTTTGTAAAACCTTCGTAGAATTTTGAGATATTGCTTGACAAGAAGGTACCCGTAGGGTTAGAATTTAAGAGTAGACAAGGTCCGGATAAACACAAGGTCCGGATAAACACAAGGTCCGGATAAACACAAGGTCCGGATAAATAGAAAGTAGGGCCTTTTTGCATGGGGAAATTTAAGAAAAACATGATAGTATTAGGAAGCATAGGAATAGTGCTAGCAGGTGGATTGAGTTGTAGCTTACTGAATAAACCAAATGATTTAGAAGTTGATCAAAACAAAAAGAAAATGATTGCGATGTATGTACAAGATGAAGAGGGGAATTATCAAACTAGCAATTCTAAAGAATTTCCTAAAGAAGGGTATGTACTAAATATAGAAAAGAGTACTTGTAAAAATGGAGGAATCTTATCGCAAGATCCAACTACGAAAGCGATAAATTTAAAAGTAAGTCATGCGGAGGCATGTAATCTATATTTTGATAAAGAAGTGCCAAAAATAGAGATAGGAGATATATCGATACCTATTCAAGATGGTAATCCTAATTTTGCAAAACCAGCGACGACAGATGAGACAGCAAACGGATTGTTCAGCATGGAAGATGACTATGGGACTAGTTATTACTATAGAGGAACGACCCCAAATAACTACATCAAATTCGGCAAAAATGCATCAGGCCAAGATATGTGGTGGAGAATAATCAGATTCAACGGAGACGGAAGTATCAGAATGCAATACGATGGATCAGGTACATCAGGTTCTAACACATACACGAGAGGTTTTGCTCTGACGAGTCAAGTATGGAACACAAAATACACTGACACGAAGTATGTAGGATGGATGTTCGGAGGAGCGCAAGGAGCAGCAAGTACATCGAAAGAAGAAGCACAAAGAAACGAGACGGATTCAACTATAAAGACGGCAGTAGAAGCATGGTATAAGAGTAATATAGTAGACACAGGATATGGAAATTATGTCGCAGATAGTATATTCTGCAATGATAGAAGTACCCCAGGAAAGAGTGCTACGGGATGGAGTAGTGATACAGGGTTAGGATATGGAAGTAACATAACAGCATATGGAGCAACGGCAAGAACAAATGTGTGGAATACAGACGAAAGTAAAGTACAACCACGTTTCACGTGCCCACAAGAGAACGATAAATTCACAGTGAGTGCAGAAAGTGGAGGAAACGGGAAATCGACATATCCAGTAGGGTTAATCACAGCAGATGAAATCGTAGCCGCAGGAAGCGGAAAGTATGGAACAACAAATAGTAGTTATTACTTAAAAAAAGAAAGCTGGTACTGGTCGTTCTCGCCTAGTAACATGTTTTTTAACAGCCTTGCTAATGTGTTCTTTGTCAATAAGACTGGCCTTTTGAGCTACGACATTGTCTATCACAGCGGTGCAGTCGCTCCAGTAATCAATCTAAAAGCTGAATACTTGAGTCAATTGAGAGGAGCAGGAACAGCGACAGATCCGTACCGACTTAGCTGAGGACAGTTTTCATTGAGAGCGTTAAAATAGGGAGAAAAACACAAAAAAGAGTGTCTCCAGTTCATGAAAAACTAAAAGAAACACTGATAAATAGGCACATAAAGCCTATTTTTTGCATGACAAAAAAACCAAAGAGGGCAATTTTAAAAAATTGAATTGTAAACACAAGTTATAAGTCGTTAAGAGCAAAAAAGTAAGGAATATAAAGTCTCAATTTAGAATTGAAGGCATGCTTAATTAAAGTTAAACTGACTAGTTAAGAGAGATATTGTTAGTAACACAGGAGAAAGTAAGAATCTCTGGAATCTACAAAATTGATCATAAGCCATACTTAAAAGATAAGATGGAATTTTTAATTTGCAAAAAAAGGAATTTCTGATAACATTTATATAAGTAATCCTTGTAGTTTGACTTCGTTGTCAATAGATGTCAATAATCGTCCTTATAGCTCGGTTTTTATCATATTTTATGTTATAATTGTTTAAGAATGGGAGGCTCCTATGAAGAAGTTAAATGTTTTTATAACGATAATTTTAACATTTATAGTTTTTAATATGTCTGTTGATGCGGCAAGGACATATAAAAGGGGCATAGTAAAAACAGGTAGTTTGATTACTACAAATGCGATTGCTGTAAACAGCAGTAATCATTTAAAAAGTGATACTGGAAACGACGTAAATCTCTATTCTCCCGAAGCAGTAGAAATAATAGGCGAAGAAAACGGATTTTATAAAATTAAATTTTTGTATACTGGTTTTGTATATGCCGGATATATTCCTAAGAACAACGTCATCGCGATGGATTATACGACAGATGACGCATATGAACAGAGTTTAATAAACTTGGGGTTTCCGAGTGACTATGCGGCAAAGCTAGCCGTATTACATGCCATACACCCGAATTGGAATTTTGCACCTTCTTTTACAGGAGGAGTCGTAGGTGGAATGGATTTTATGACAGCTGTAAAAGGAGAAGCTAGTGTAGTAAGCAGAAATGTAATCCAAACGAGCAACAATTCATTGAAATCAACTGCAGACGGTGCTTATAAAAACGGAGTTTGGTTAGATTTGGCCGGAAAGGGTTGGCATGCAGCGAGCGAGCAGACGATATCGTTTTATCTCGATTCAAGGAATTTCTTGGATGAGTCGCACATATTCATGTTTGAAAATTTAGGGTATAATCCAGCAACTCAAACAGAAAGTGCAGTCGATAAAATCTTAAATGGGACTTTTATGGCTCGCAACAAGCCATTTACATGTGGAGCAAGTTCATACGGTTGCGCTTTAGGTGATCACAACTTTACTGAAACTTTTATGAACGCAGGTATAAATAGGGGCGTGAGTCCTGTCCATTTAGCTAGTAGAGTTAGACTTGAGCAAGGAACTGGAGGATCGACGCTCTCTTTAGGCGGGGGATACAATGGGCAATTCGTAGGCTATTATAATTTCTTTAACATAGGAGCGAGTGGAAAGACTGATTCTGAGGTAATCATAAACGGTCTTACTTATGCTAAAAATAGAAATTGGAATAATCAGTATATTTCAATATACGATGGATCGAGCTTGATCTCTACTAACTATATAGGTAGAGGGCAATCGACAGGGTATTATCAAAAATTTAATACGATCGTTAAGCCTCTATATGGAAATCAATACATGCAAAATATTAGAGCGCCTTATCAGGAAGCTTATTCGACATATACATCTTACTACAATAATCATGGCAATTTGTCTGAATGGGATAATGCAGTTTATGACTTTTTGATACCAGTGTATTCTAACATGGGAAGTTATACGACTTTAGACGTATCTCAGAATGGAGATTCTACTTTAAAGAGTCTGTCTGTTACTAACTGTAAACTTAATCCAAGCTTTTTGTCTAGTGCTTATGAATACAACTGTTATGTGAAAAAGGATGTAGCTTCTGTAACAGTGTCAGCAGAAGCGACTAATCCAAATTCAAAATTAAGTAATCCTGGTACTGTTAGATTGAATAGTGACGAGGAAAGGGTCAACGTCGTCGTAACTGCGCCTAATGGTATGAGTTCTACTTATGTAATATATGTTCATAGGATTGAGACTGACGGATATAGTCCTCGAGAAGTACTAAATAATGTCGGAATCATGACGAGTGATAATTTTGCATTCAATTTAGATTACAACGGTGCAACGGAAGATGAAATCAAATCGGAAGATGTTTCAAATATAATCAGTAAAATTACAAATACTCACCATTTCGCGGATGTGAAAGTGTATGAAGCAAATGGAACGGAGATAAAGAGTGGTGCCACTAAAACTGGGCAAGTTATAACTGTAACTAATGCTGGAGTTACAGAATCGTTCAATTTAGTAATTTATGGCGATGCGACTGGCGATGGACTTATCGATATTAGAGACTTGTTGGTGTTGCAAAGGGACATTGTAGGGGCTTCTAAATTAGCGGGTCCATACTTAAAAGCTGCAAATGTCAATAAAGATAATACATTGGATATAAGAGATTTGTTGCTAGTCCAAAAACATATTTTAGGACAGTATCAGATCAAACAAGGAATAGATTGGTGATATTATGAAAAAAATTAAAGAAATATTATTAGGGTTGGTAGTGTGTTTTCTATTTGTAAGTTCAGTTAGTGCTGCAAGTGGGTCGATAAATGCTTCGACTTCTCAAAAAACTATAGCAGTCGGTTCAACTTTTACGGTTACTGTCAAAGTCAGTAGCAACGAACCTTTAGGTTCGTGGAAATTTGGAATATCCTATGATAGTTCGGTTATCTCTTTGCAGTCAGGCGATACTATGGTGGCAGGCTATGGCGATGGTGCGATTAAGAGTAAGACATACACTTACAAGTTTAAAGCTATAAAGTCTGGAACAGCGAGTATAAAAGTGATGAGTCCAGACATGGTCTCTTGGTCTGATCCAAACAATTTGTTTACTCCAAGTACGTCTAATGCAAGCGTTACAGTCAAAACTCAAGACGAAATACAAGCAAGTTATAGTAAAGATAATACTTTAAAGAGTTTGAGTGTCGAAGGTTATGAACTGTCTCCTCAGTTTAATAAGGATACGACGAATTATACAGTTTCAGTGCCAGATACTGTCGAGAAGATCAAAGTAAACGCTCAAGTTAACGATTCCACTGCAAGAGTAAGTGGAGCTGGAGAGATAGAGTTATCCCAGGGAATCAATAAAATCGAAGTCGTGGTTACAGCTCAAAACGGTAGTCTGAAAACGTATACGATAACTGTCGACGTCAAAGATCTAAATCCGATCGAAGTCGATATAGATGGTTCTAAATATACAGTTGTTAAAAAAACTGATCTTTTAACCGAGCCTATCGGTCATACTGCATCGACTATCAAGATTGGTGAAGTAGAAGTTCCATGCTTTAAAAGCGAACTTACAAAACTTACCATCGTCGGACTTAAAGATGAGAATGGCGATATAAAGATGTTCGTCTACGATGAAGAGACTAATAAATACAGTTTATATAGAGAAATAAAAGGTGCATCTATCGCATTGTTACCTGTAAAGACAGAAAATGATGTAGTAGGATTTAAGAGAACTACTATTAAGATAAATGACGAAGAATACGAAGCATTTCAAAGTGAAGCTGACGACAGTTTTTATTTAATATTCGCGATGAATGTCGCGACTGGAGAAGAAGACTACTATATATTCGACAATGAAAATAATCTATTCGTCAAATATAATTCTAAGGCATTTGAAAAGATCTTAACTGACAATAAAGAGTTTAAATTATATACGATCGCTTTAGGTGGTGCTTCGATAGTATTATTTCTTTTGCTTTTGATCGTGGCAGGTAAAAATTCTAAATTTAAAAAAATTATAAAGAGGCTATCTAGTCAAAAAGAAAGTCTAAGGCAAAAAGAGCCAGAAACTATACAAGAAGAAAAGGATGAATTAGACGACACAGAAGTCGAGGAAGAAATTAGAGAAGAAGAAGTAAAAGTAGACGAAGATTTTGAAGCTATAGAAAATAAGAAAAAACGTAAGAAGAAACACTAATAGGAAGAGTAGAGTGTGTTAAACAGGAATATAAGCCTGTTTTTTATTATATATTAAAAATAATTTTTAGAGTTTTTCAACTTAGTTTTAGTTAAGTTCTTTTTTGTTACCTAAAGTACAGTAAATCGAGCAGAAGAAGCTTGACAAGAAGGTACCCGCAGGGTTAGAATTTAAGAGTAGACAAGGTCCGGATAAATAGAAAGCAGGGCCTTTTTACGTGGGAAAATTTAAGAAAAATTTGTTAATATTAGGAAGCATAGGAATAATTATAGCAGGTGGACTAGCTTATAACATACTGAATAAACCGAACGATTTAGAAGTTAATCAAAATAAAAAAGAGATGATCGCGATGTATGTACAAGATGAGGAAGGAGACTATCAGATACTCAGCTCAAAAGAATTTCCGAGTGATGGATATGTACTAAATCTTGAAAAGAGCACATGTAAAAATGGAAGTATCTTGTCACAAGATGATGTTTCAAGAAAAGTTAAAGTTAAATTAGCGCATGCCGATCAATGTACTTTGTATTTTGATAAAGACTTTCCTAGAATAAACATAGGCGATTTCGTATTAAATTCAAGAAACAAAAGAAGGTATACCTGATTTTGATGTAAGCGCTATGACCGATGAAACGGCAAATGGTTTGTACAGCCTAGAAGACGATTATGGAACGAGTTATTATTTTAGAGGAGCGGTAGAAAATAACTATGTCAAGTTTGGGCGAAATTCAAGCGGAAAAGATATGTGGTGGAGAATAATTAGATTTAATGGAGATGGTAGCATGCGTATGATCTATGATGGAACTAAACCTTATGTAGCAGGCGAATATAATACTGATCGATTTATAGCGGTCAATCATTATTGGAATGATATAATTTACGATGCTAAATATGTAGGGTATATGTTTGGAGGTACTCAAGGTGAAGCTAGTACAAGTAAGGAACAGGCACAGAGAAACGAGACGAGTTCTGATATAAAAGTTGTGATCGATGAATGGTATAAAATGAATATAGTAGACACAGGTTATAGCGATTACGTTGGAGATGAGATATTCTGTAACGATAGAAGTATTCCTGGTAAAGATATTACACAGTGGCGTGAAGATAACGCATTAGGATATGCTAAAAATAGGACGGCCTTTGGCTCTTTTGGAAGATTTTTTATAGGTCTCGATAGTGGAATTGGGAAAAGAACTGATATTAAACCTCGTTTAACTTGCATTCAAGATAATGATAAATTTACTGTAGAGAAAGTTAACGGTGGAAATGGCACACTTTCTTATCCAGTAGGACTCATCACAGCAGATGAGGCTGTCATTGCGGGTACAAACTTGGGTACAAGCAATTTTTTCTATTTAAATCGCGAGAGTTTTATTTGGACGATGTCACCTTATAATGTTACTAGTTATATAAAAATGTTGACATTAAGTAATTTTGGAAGCTTAGTTGGGTTACTTATGGACGATACTACTGAGGTAGGAGTGGCACCTGTCATCAATATTAAACAAGAATACTTGAGTAAAATGATAGGAAGCTGGACAGCTTCGGATCCATTTCGACTTAAAGTTTAGAAGATATATTTTGAACTTTAAAGATGAAGTCGAAGCGATATAAAGGGGCTATTTAGTCCTATTTTTTTGAAATAGGGATTCTTTTAGTAAATCTGTAGTAATTTTGCTTTGTGAGTTATTGCTTTTTGCGTATATATATGATAAGATACTGTTCTTTGGGAAAAGGGGCGAAGATGATGCTAGAAATGAAAAAAAGAATTCTTACGCTTATTAAAGAATACATGAAAAATGGGAAAGATATCGACGAAGAATATATCGTTAGACTTATAAAGATATTGGTCGAGTTTAGAAGTTTAGAAAACTATGTAAATACTAGTCGTATTTCTTTCGATGATAGACTTCCAAGCGTCGCAAAGTTCTATTTTGAAGGCAAGGGTATTAAAATAAATTTGAGTGAATTGAAGACAGAGATAGACGATTATAGAGGTATAATAGGTATCGACGAATTAACATCTCTTTATTGTTCTCATGCCATAACGAATGAAGTTTTTGCACATGAGACTGATCATGCCGATCATTTAAGAATCATCGATAGCGAAAGACGAGATCAACTCGCGAACATCCTTAGAGCCACTTACGGTTTAAGTGATCGCGATATAATGAGTGACATTTCTATGAAAGAAAAAAACGCAATATATATGAATTTTCATTCCTTAGCACCTGAGGAACGTCTAGCCGATGGATATGCTTATGATCTTGTATGTGACATTTTAAGAAGATTAAATCGTGAGGAAGCAGGAGCTTTAAATATTTTAGAGGCTTCATATAGATTCATCGCTTTGGACGAACTTTTGGAGTCTTACGATGAAAGTGAAGCGTTATTCGGTACAGAGGAAGGTGACTCGGTAGGACCAACTTTTGGTTATTTCCAGTTGATGAGCCTTAAAAACATAGAAGATCTTTCTAATTCTTTAGGTACGTTGCCTTTAAAAGATAGGTTTTTATTGGGCTTGTCTTTGAGTAAACAAGAATTAAAAACATTGTATGGACTAGAAGACTCGCTCGAAAAAAGAATATCATATTATAAAAAGTGATGTAAAATTTGACATTAAAAAGGTAGTCTGTTAAAATTACTATGGTGAAAAATTATGAAGAATTTGTCTAAAAAGAATAAGATTATAATAGTTTTCGGTGGTCTAGGTCTGTTGCTTTTAGGTGCTATCTGTAACGATATGATAACGAAATTAGTCAGGTTAGACGAAGAAGAAAGTAGTGTAAAGACGACTACGAAATGTTCCATGCCAAGCGTCTACATGGCCTTAGAAGATAGAAACGTTTATACTTATTGTCTAGATACTATCGAAATAAACGATAAAGGTAAGTATGTAGAATTTAAGGATTATTATAAAGAACACGACGATGCTTTAGATAAACTTATCGAAAGAATGAATAACAAAGAGACATATAAAGATGGAGGCACGAAGTTATATGCCAACGAGAAAAATGATTTAGCTGTGTTAGTCTGTAATACTATCGAAGGGAATAAAGACATCTATATAGGTGCTAAAGACATGTCTTATGAGGAAAATTTCTGTAAAAATAGGTATTCTGCGATCGACGAGAACGAATTCGAAATCGTCTATACTATTTCCGACATATTGTCTTACAGTGACGAAAAGTATAAATATGTAACTTTATATGAACCGAACGGAATAGATGTGGAAACCGTCATGGTCGAAGCGAAATTTTTGGATAATGTCAAAAGAAATAAGACATATGGTTTTAAATTTACAAGCGATTCTATACCTTTTGAAAGCGATATAAAGACGGTGTTTAAAAATTCTAATTTGACTAGTATTGTCGAATTAAAAAACAAGTAAATATGTATAAACTCTCTTTTGGATTAATATATTTAATCAAAAGGAGAGATTTTTTTATGAAGAAGATTATCAATTACGAAAAAGATATTCTGTTTAAAACGAATATCGGGGAGATCTGTTCGATCAGCTTAGAACACGATTTTACTGTCGACGATGGAGTATTAGTTGGTGAATTTATAATAAGTGGGGATTATAAACCGAACATTTTAAGTCTCAATAAAGAGGCATTTAACTACCAACTACCATTGGAGTACGAGTTAGAAAAAAACTGTGATATCTCGACACTTTCATACGACATAGAAAATTTCGAATATAATGTTAAGGACGATGAATTAAGCGTATTTATCGATTTTGGAATTCGCTATGAAGAATGTACAAACGAGCCTGCTATCCCCGAAATCAGCGAAGACGATCTAAGTAGTCTAGACTGCGATGCGATAGAATTGCCAGCATTCATAGATAGAAATGAAGTCATAGAGATAGATGGAGAAGATGAGGAAGAGGATACCGATAGTTACTCGATAGAAGAAGAGCCGAAGACTAAAAACGAAGAGACGATAGAAAATAGGATGGACGAAGAGGATAAAAATCTTATCTTAGAATCCACTATGATGGAAGATGAATATATAACATATCGCGTCCATATCGTGAGAGAAGGAGACACTTTAGATTCTATTGCAAAGGAATATGGATCGACCATAGAGATCATAAAAGCTTATAATAACTTAGAGACGTTAGAATTGAAGACTAAGATCATAATCCCGGAAGAAAAATGTGAATAGTCTAGAACTCATCAATAAAATATATAAACCTTATAGAATCACTAAGCTCGGTTCTTCTACTATAATCGACTCGATGGATGGAAAGTTCGTAGTAAAACCGAAAGGTCAGAAAGACGTAAAGGAACTTTTCGAATATTTAAAGCATCGAGATTTTCACTATTTTCCCGGTTTAGTAGATGATTCTAGAAGTGACGTGAACATCTATGAATATGTCGACGATGTCAATTATCCCAGCGATCAAAAAAGTGTCGACATGATCAAGGTCGTCGCCATGCTTCATTCGAAGACTAGCTATAATAAAGAAGTGAGAGAAGATAAATATAAAGAGATATATGGTAATCTAAAAGAAAATCTCGAATATTATAAAACTGATTATAGACAAATCGTCGACAAAATAGAAGAAAAGATATTCATGAGTCCAAGTGAATATTTATTTATAAGAAATTCTTCGAAACTTATGAACCAGATAGGATTTTGTGAAGAGAAGCTCGACGACTGGTATGAGAAAGTCAAAGATAAACGCGAGACTAGAGTGAGTGTCGTTCATAATAACTTGAGTCTGGATCATTTCTTAAAAGGTCAGAAAGACGCTTTGATAAGTTGGGATAAATCTTCAATAGATTCGCCGGTTTTAGACATTTATAACTTTTATCAAAGAGAAGCCCTGAACATCGAATTTGGAAGCGTATTAAAAGAATATCTGAAGCACGCGAACCTAGAAGAATGTGAAGAAGAACTTCTTTTCATATTGTTATGTATGCCAAGGGAGATAAAATTTAACGAGAAAGAATTTCAATCTTGTCACGAGATCGGCTTGAGTTTGGACTACGTTTTTAAGACGGAGTGGTTAGTGAGGCCATACTATTCTGTAGATGATACAGAATAACAATAGAAGTTCGATCAACAAGATGAAGACATTAAAACGTATGGGGAAAATTAGCACTAAAAGAGTTTGCCAAAAGATCATTATCGAAATGACGATGGCGAATAGAAACCAAAAGAATCCTCCGAAAAAGTTATTGAATCCGTTATGGTTGTTACACATATAAATCACCTATCATATCGTATGAAATATTAAAAAAATGGTTAAATTTGACGAAAAATTGCAATTTTTGCAATTTTTTTCATTTTTTTATGAGAAAAATCGCAACTTTCCGGAATAATAAATAGTAGAGGGTGATTTATATGGACGAAAGACCGACGAACGATTTTAGACGCATTCAGACTCGTGCAGACATAGTAGAAATTATAAGTTCATATGTTCAACTCGAACATAAGGGTAAAAACTATTTCGGAGTTTGTCCATTTCACGACGACCACAGTCCATCGATGAGTGTAAGCCCAGATAAACAGATGTATAAATGTTTCGTGTGTAATGCGACGGGGAACGTCTTTACTTTCGTAGAAAACTTTTTAGGAGTATCCTTTTTAGAGGCTGTAAAGATCGTCGCCGATCGAATCGGTGAAACTTTTACAGTAAGAGAAAGCAAGGAAGATGTAAAGAATAAAAAGTATTACGATATAATGAATCTAGCAACTTTGCTGTATCAAAATAATTTGAGGACTGCCCAAGGTAATGAGGCTAGAGAGTATCTGCACGAAAGAGGGCTAAACGACGATATAATAAAGGACTTTAGCATAGGATTGTCGCTTCCGATTCCAGATATGTTATACAAACTTTTGTCGAGTAAAAATATCAGTAAGGCCGACATGGATGCTCTAGGTCTGATAGGCGAAGGAAATAATGGAACTTACGATCTCTTTAGAAACAGGATAATGTTTCCTCTCAAAAGTCCTACGGGAAAGGTAAACGGCTACACAGCCCGAATTTATCACGGAGAAGACCAAGCGAAGTATATGAATACTCGGGAGACTGTCATCTTTAAGAAGGGCGAAAATCTTTATAATTATCATTTGGCTGCTCCCGCGGCACGTCAAGAGAAATTTATCGTAGTGTGTGAAGGTAATATGGATGCGATAAGGATCTACAGCGTCGGCATAAAGAACGTCGTCGCGACGATGGGAACGGTGCTTACAAAAGAACAGATAGGACTTTTAAAGAAACTCTCTGTAAAGGTAATAATCGTCATGGATAACGATGCGGCTGGGGAGATCGCCACCATGAATTGCGGTCAAGCTCTGATGAAAGAAAACGTGGATATAGGCGTGGTAAGGTTGACTGGAAAGAAAGATCCAGACGAGTATATCCTCGCATACGGTGTAGAAGCGTTTAGGGACAACCTCAGAAATCCTTTAAGTTTTCCAGAATTTATGGAAATAACTTTGAAAAAAAATAAGAATCTTAAAAATCCTACTGAACTTACTGCATATATTAACGACATGATAAAGTTTATAAGTGAATCTCCCGACGAACTGCTCATCGACGTCACTATAAATAAACTTGCAGAAGAGTTTCATCTGGACAAGGATCTGTTAAGGAGCCGAGTTAAAAATAAGGAACTCGTCACCGAGGTTAAAGTTGAGGAAAGTACTCCAGAGAATACGACAAAAATCGAAAAAAACAATAATAAATTTACTAAAGCATTTAAGACGATGTTGTATTATATGATGAACGATTCGGACTGTATGAGGATGTTTTTACATTATCAGTTAGATTTGCCAAAATGTAAATATAGACTTGTGTCAAATAATTTGATATACTACTTCGAGTTGAACCGGGAAATCGACTTTGCCGATTATCTTACTTTCACGGAGGATTATCCTGCCGTGAACGAGGTCGTAAAGGAAGTGATCCGAGATATTTCGATAAGCGAATTTAAACCGGAAGAGATGGAGAGTGTCATTCTCGTTTTAAAGGAAATACTAGATAAAGAAAAAATACAAGAATTGAAAAAAGAGATAAGCACAGAGTTAGATGTCAACAGAAAAAAAAGACTACTAGAAGAAATAATAGAGATAAAAAAAGGATGTGTGAAAAATGGTAGAGATTAAAACATTAGAGGAACGTATAGACGATTTAGTCAAGTTAGGTAAAAAAGAGGGAATCATAACTTTCGAACAGCTTGCGGATGCCTTGAAGGGTTTGGAAATAGATAACGATTCGTTAGATAATTTGTACAATACTCTCGTCGAAAACAACATTGCAGTAGTGTCGAGTGCAGATGAGGGAGATAAGAGTGGAGGCCCTTCCATAAAAGAAGAGGAAGTCGTGATCTTATCCGACGAAGATATTACCAAGGATATAAATATCAACGATCCAGTAAGAATGTACTTGAAGGAAATAGGTCGGATCAGTTTGCTTTCTCCACAGGAAGAGATGGAGTTAAGTGTAAGGGTTTCAAAGGAAGACGAGGAAGCTAAGAAGATTTTAGCAGAATCCAATCTGCGACTCGTAGTTTCGATCGCGAAGAGATATGTCGGAAGAGGATTATTGTTCTTGGATTTGATACAAGAAGGAAACATAGGTCTCATGAAGGCGGTAGAAAAATTCGACTACGATAAAGGATTTAAATTCAGCACATATGCAACTTGGTGGATAAGACAGGCGATCACGAGGGCACTTGCCGATCAAGCTCGTACGATAAGAGTTCCTGTGCACATGGTAGAAACTATAAATAAGATGGCTAGGATCCAAAGACAGATGACTTTAGAGTTAAATCGTGAACCGAGTGAGGACGAGTTAGCTAAAAAGATGGGGATCTCAGTCGAAAAAGTTCGTGAAGTCATGAAGATAAGTCAAGACCCTGTAAGTTTAGATACGCCGATCGGTGAAGAAGAAGATTCGCACTTTGGTGATTTCGTTCCGGATAAATCGAACTTGAGTCCAGAAGAATATGCGACGAATGAGATTTTGAAAGAGCAGATAAAAGACGTACTGAAAACTTTACAAAAGAGAGAACAAGAAGTTCTCGAACTCAGATTCGGACTCTTGGATGGTACTTGTTATACCCTAGAGGAAGTCGGAAAGAGATTTAACGTTACGAGAGAGCGTATAAGACAGATCGAAGCAAAAGCTCTACGCAAGCTTCGACATCCTTCGCGCGCTAAAAAGTTGAAAGATTTCTTGGGTGAAGAATGATGATAAAAATAAGCGAAAGATTGAACAGTTTAGTAAAGTATATCCATTCAGAAGATAAAGTTATGGACGTCGGATGTGACCATGCTATTTTAGACATATATTTGGTTCAAACTGGAACTTTAAGGACAATATATGTAGGAGACGTTAACCCTAATGCTCTTGCAAATGGTAAAGAGAATATCGAGAAATACGAGCTTGGCAGCAACATTTTTCCAATACTCAGTTATGGAATCGAAAAAATAAACGAGATAGATGTCGATACGATAGTAATCTCTGGTATGGGGTCTAAGAACATCATCGACATTCTTTCTAGCCCTAATTTAGACCGCGTATTTAAGTTAGTTTTGCAATCTAATAATAACCATAATGATCTTCGAAGATTTTTGGCAAGTAAGAATTTTAGAATATTTGCAGAGGAAATCATCGAGGACGGCAAGAAAACTTATGTCAATATTTTGGCAGGTAGGGACAGTGTAGCTGTGAGTTATACAGATAAAGAATTAGAATTTGGACCCCTATTGATAGTAAATCCGGATAATTTGATATATTTTGAAAAATTGTTAAGAAGTTATGAGCGAATTTACTATGCTTCGCATTCAGAAGATACTAGAAAGAAAATTACTTATTTAGAAGAGATAATCGAGAATTTAAAAAAAGGAATAGACTAGACTGCTTGGATGAGCAGTTTTTTTAAACTGATTTAAAGCGATTTATTCTATTATTAAGTAATGATTAGTTGAGAGTTTTATTATGAAATAGATCGCCAAAGTTTTTATTAAAGGATGAGGATAGAATTTCAGAATGTGAGTAGTAGCTTAAAGAGAATATAGATCTGCAACTAGGAAATTTTCTTAAATTTGACATGTTAGTTACAATATGATAAACTGTGTATTACTTATATGGGGGAAACTTTATGATTTTGAATAAGACTAAAACGGGATATCTTTCTACCGACAGGCCACAGAACGATGGGTTTTCTATATTTAAACGGTATCCTATAATTCCAGATATGAATATCTTTAATGCGATGAAGATGCTAAGTGCTTTCTATATGGATAGAGAAGCTATAGATTGTTTAAACTTGGTGGCAACTTACCAAAAAATGTTCGACGATGCTTTGATCGTGTCGTTGGCGCTTGAAGAATTAGGTGTAAGAAAGGGCGAAATCGTTACGATATCGATGCCTAATTATTATCAAGCAGTAGTGATGTTTTTAGCTTGTAATAGGATCGGTGCTGTGACAACGTTCTTAAACTATTTTGCTACAGATGCAGAAGTAAAGTACTATCTCAATTTATTTGAGTCCTCTGTATACGTAAATTATAATCATTCAAAAGAATATAATTCGTTTATCAAAAAAGGAACTAAAGTTCAAAATGTCATTACGCTCGGCAGAAATAAATTAGCTGGAAGCCTAAATGCAAATTATCGTCTTACATATGACGGTACTACGGTCGATTTTAACAGTTTAGGAAGCATTGCAAGCCATCAGACTAGTAAATTTGAAGGTTGGCACAGTTCTAAAGAAAATGCATTGATTTTATTTACGAGCGGTTCTTCGACCGGAAAATCTAAGGCAGTCGTTCTAACTAATGAAAATATATTGGCAGCCGGAACTTATTTGAAGAACTCTAGTAATATAAAAGAGAACGACGCTAAAAGTTCTTTGGTCTGTGTACCTTTCGCTTATCCCTATGGATTCGCCACTTCAACGTTGATGTCGCTTTTGAGTGGAAAAAAAGCTATTTTAGCACCAGATATCGGTGCAGATACAATCGTTTATTATATGAGAAAACATCCAGAGATCATATTCGGCAGTCCTGCACTCATGGAACTTATAAAAAGAAATGTCCCTGAAAGCGAAGATTTATCTTTCCAAAAACAGTTTATATCCGGTGGCGATTTCTTCACCCGCAAGATGTATGACGATGCGAAGGACTTCTATGCTCGCCACAACAATCTAGATATCGAAATAGGTAATGGATCTGGGAATGCAGAAACAGTATCATGTGGTACTAATCCAGTAGGAATCAAGTCTAAACCGGATACTGCTGGAAGACTCCTCGTCGGGACGGATGCCATGATAGTAGATCCCGAAACGTATGAAGAGAAAAAGTATCACGAAGAAGGCATGCTGTGCGTATCGGGTAAACACGTCTTTAAAGAGTATTTCAAAGAAGAAGAGTTGACTAAAGAAGCTAAGTTTGAACGTAATGGAAGAACGTATTTTAAAACAGGTACTTTAGGTTTTGTCGATGAAGAAGGATACTTTACTCCGACTGCGAAAGCTTCTAGATTTTATATTACGGATACTTTAGATAAAGTATATCCAGATCCTGTACAGAATTTTATAGGTAAATTTGAGCCAGTTAAAGATTGTGCAGTGGTCGAAACGCCAGATGAGAAGAAATTGTTCGTAAATACGCTATTCGTAGTCTTAACAGATAAATATAAGGATGTAGATCTTGAAAGTATTAAAGATTACATATTAGAATTGTGTAAAAAGAATAACGAAGAAGGTAAACGTCTAAGGGAGATAGAAATCCCTACGTATATAGAAGTCGTCGATGAACTTCCGCGTAGACAAGGTACAGATAAGATCGATTATCTCACTTTAGAGAAAAGAGCAAAAAATATGGTAGAGAAAGCCAAAAGACTATCTCTACAATAAATTAAATGCACATTTGTTGTGTATTTTTTTTATTATGGTATAATTGTAGTGTATATAGTAAAGAGGTGTCTCGATGGGTAGTGGTATATTTTTTCCGATCTGTGCAATTCCGTTTAGTCTTTTGACGATCATTTTGTTTTTTCTTCGAGGACATATAAAGAACGAAGAGACTAGAATATATTCTTTTCTAATTTTATCTAATTTTGTAGGTTTAGTTCTCGAACTTTTGTGTACTTTCGCGTCTTTAATCTATAAGGAACACGCTTTTTTGAGTAATATCATATATAAATCTTATTTGGCATATCTCATCACGTGGATAGGATTATTTTTGTCCTATGTTCAATCTATTTCGACATCGAAGGATGTAAAAAAGAATGCGTCTTTGAAAGTTTTTTTGAGATTTCTTTTGATAATAGAGACGATCATTTTATTTATGTTGCCTCTCGAACTCGTCGTAAACGGCAATTTTTCGCAGAGATATACTAAGGGTTTGAGTGTCGATTTTGCGTATATAATTTCTGGCATAGATATTTTATTAATCATCTTTATCATGATAAAAAATTATAAAAAATTGAGGGATAGGAGATATTTACCTATTATTTTGTTCATATTGATCGGGACAGTCGCGATCATCATACAGGGCAATCATCCTGAGTTGCTACTTATGACCTATATGGAGACGTTTATAACTGTCATCATGTATTTTACGATGGAAAATCCAGATCTAAAGATGTTAGAGATCATGACTCTCGCTAAGAACCAAGCTGAGAAGGCTAACAGGGCGAAGTCGGACTTCCTATCGAGTATGTCACATGAGATAAGAACTCCTTTAAATGCTATAGTGGGATTATCTGAAGATATTTCCTCCTATAAAGATCGAGTTCCTAAGGAAGTTGTCGAAGATACTGAGGATATTTTGAATGCTTCAGAAACTCTTTTGGAGATCGTTGGAAACATATTAGACATCAATAAAATAGAATCTAATAAAATGGAAATCGTAGAGGAACCGTATAATTTTAGAGAAGAAATAACGAAGATGTGCAAAGTAAGTTCGACGAGAATAGGTGGGAAGCCGATCGAATTTAAGTTGAATATTGCCGAGGACCTTCCTTATGAGTTGATAGGAGATAAAGTTCACGTCAAGAGTATCGTCAATAATATTCTGACAAATGCGATCAAATATACAGAAGAAGGACATATAAATTTAAATATCAGGTGCCTAAACAATTACGACAAGAATGTTACTACTTTGATGATCTCTTGCGAAGATACTGGTAGAGGTATTAAGTCGGAAAACATACAAAAGTTATTTTCGAGATTTGAAAGATTAGATATAGAGAAAAATACGACTACCGAAGGAACTGGGTTGGGACTTGCGATCACTAAATCGTTAGTCGAAATGATGAACGGTAAAATAAACGTCAAAAGTCAATTTGGAAAGGGATCGATTTTCATGGTTCATCTTCCTCAAAAAATAGGAGCGATCTCAGAACCGCTCACAAATACTCAGATGATCAACTCTTTAGAGTTGTTGAATAAAAGAGGCAAGTTGACGCCTAGAAATTTGAGTAGCAAGAAAATATTGATCGTCGACGACAATAATTTGAATATCAAAGTTGCGAGAAAAGCTCTTTCGTCGTTTAATTTTGAAATCGATGAATGTTACGATGGACAGGAATGTTTGGATAAAGTCTTGAGTGGAAAAAAATATGATCTGATTTTGATGGACATAATGATGCCACATATGAATGGGGAAGTGGCCATGAGTAAATTAAATGAGATCGAAGACTTTGATTCTCCTGTTTTAGCGCTTACTGCTGATGCTGTTGCAGGAGCACGAGAGAAATACATCTCTTTGGGTTTTACCGATTATATTGCGAAACCTTTCAATAGGGAACAGATAAAAGAGAAGTTAGATAAGATTTTTAAGTAGATACTTGCAATAAAGATTTAATTATGTTAGGATAAATAGCGTGTTAAAAATTCAACAAGGCTTGTAAGAAAAGCATAATTGTTATATAATATTGAACATGAAAACGAAAGAAGGAAACACTATGAAAAATGTACATACTATATCAGTAAAATTAGAAGGTTCAGAATGGACTAAAATTTTAGATGACACTTTTAAAAAGAAGAATTCTGAGGTAACTATCGACGGATTTAGAAAAGGAAAAGCTCCCAAGGACAGATTTATAAAGAAATTCGGAATCGAGTCATTGTACATGGATTCTATCGATGCTGCACTTCCTGTTGCTTATGAAAAGGGTTTAAAGGATAAAGATTTGACTCCTGTATGTGAGCCTAAGGTCGATGTCAAAGATATCGATGAAGATCACGTAGAATTAGAATTTACGGTCATCACTAAACCAGAAGTTAAAATCTCAGGATATAAGAAATTAGGAGTTAAAAAAGAAGTTCCTAAAGTCACGAAAAAGGAAATCGAAGAAGAATTAGAACGCATGAGAGGCAGATTTGCCGAAATGGTCGTCAAAGAGACTGGAAAAGTAGAGAAGGGCGACGTAGCAGTCATAGATTTTAAAGGTTACGTCGACGGGGAAGCATTCGAAGGAGGGGAAGGAACGGATTATCCTTTGGAGAGGCAAAGAAGTCGAAGTTAAAGTTAAGTTTCCAGAAGATTATGTGGAGAACTTAAAAGGTAAAGATGCTGTATTTAAAGTCGTCGTAAAAGAAATTAAAGCTAGAATTTTACCTGAAGTAGATGGAGAGTTCTTTAAGGATCTAGGATATGACGATATCAAAACTAAAGCTGAACTAGAAAAGAAAATCGAAGAACATCTTCTCGAACATAAGACTGAAGATGCTGAGAATAAATATATCGATTCTTTGATAGAAGCTGGAATCGAAAAGATGACTGTCGAAGTTAACGACGAAATCGTCGACGAAGAAGTTCACAGAATGATCCACGACCTGAGTCATAGATTAGAGAGCCAAGGAGTGCCATTGGAGTCTTACTTAGAATTTACAGGCACTACGATGGACGCATTTAAAGAACAAGCAAAACCTGAAGCATTGAAGAGAATTAAGTCTAGATATTTCTTGGATGCCGTAGTTGAAAACGAAAAACTTACCGCAACAGATGAAGAAGTTATGAACCATGCAGAAGAACAAGCGAAAAAATATGGTGTCGAAAAAGAAGAAATCATCGAAATGTATGGTGGCATGGAAGTTGTCAAATATGACTTACTTATCCACAAAGCTATCGAAGTATTAGGTGAATAATTAGTAAATTGCAGATTATCCTTAAGTTTGATAATCTGCCTTTTTATTGCTAAAGTTTAACTAGAAATGCTAGCGATGTGCTTGCAATTGTAAGCGTTTAGTTATATACTTTTATCATAGGGTATACTCATAAAGTGGGTATTGCGTGAAATAATATTTGTTCCCAAAATTCGACAAGATTTGTCGATCACTTATGATAGACTGAGTATTAAAGGAAGGTTGCAGAAAAGTATGGAAGAGAGAAAAAGTAAGAAAAGTGTAATTTCGTTGATAGTATTGTGTGTATCTATAGTTGTGTTTACTACATCTTTAACATATGCATACTTCGTATCACAAGTAGGAGAAAATGAAGAGGAGAGTATTATTATCACAAGTGGGACTCTAGCTTTGACGTTTAGGGACAACGATGAGACGATCGAGAAAATAGAAGGAACGTGGAACTTAGG
>CASRZA010000005.1 GCA_949439935.1 uncultured Bacilli bacterium | reverse complement strand
ATTGTGATACTTATTTTGTGAGTATGTTCTATGATAAAAGTATATAATCAAATAGTTATAATTGCAAGCATATAAAAAGTTTTTTTCAAAAAAAGAAGACGATATCTCGTCCTCTAATTATTCGATATTAAACGATTCTCCTTGTAAAACTCTAAATGCTGAGTTTGTATCTTCACTGAGATTCAACTTTGGTAAATCGACGTCATCTAATTCACTATCTTCGGATGAATTAGATTTACTGTTTTTTTCTAAATCAATTTTATCTAAATTATTTGGCATAGATTCCATTATAGGAATATGTTTCATAATTGCTGTTTTACTAAAATCGCTTATCTGAATATCTGGTAACTCAATGTTTTGAGTATTCATATATATCGAATTATAAGGGTCCATTTCTTTCACCTCTCCATCTGTGTCAGATTCATCTTGCTCTTCAAGAACAGGTTCGAATGAAGCAGGAGTTTCCACTTTAGGGAATGTGACTGTATGGTCGAATATTCCGTTTTCTTTTGGATCTACTATAATCATCTGCTCGACATTATTTTTAATTTCTTCTTGAACAGGCTCGAAATTAGTTGGTTCTTCTACTGGTTCTTCTTTTGGAGATGGAGTTTCGACAGGTGCTGGTACATCGAATATGTTCGGAGTTGAAATATCGTTGTTAAAGCCAAAATTAAACGGTTCGAAGCTTTGTGGATTTTCAGCGGTACTCTCTTCTTTGATTTCCATAAAATTTTCTACAACATTTTCTTCAGGTGTTGTGAAATCTATGAGTGAATCTGCACCATGAAAATCATTTTCGTCTATAGGATTGACGGTAGATTCGATGATAGGGCTAGGATCTTTAAAATTTGGAAACGTAGGAGATGGGTTATTAGTAGATTCGACAATTGGAGTTTCTGGTGCGATCACCGGTTCTACTTTAGACTCTATTATAGGAGCAGGTTCCGATTTAAACTCCTCTGGTGCTGGGAATCCACTTAAGGCATCGACTAATTCTTCTATTTTTTTTGTTCCATCGATTCCAAAAGTAAATATTTCTGGAATCTCGTTTTCTGCAGGATTTTCGAATTTAGGAACTTCTGTTTCTAGTTTTGTAGGTTCCGTCTTCGTTTCAACTGGAATTTCAATTGTAGGAGCTTCTGTCGGAGTTACTACAGGTTCTGTTTCTGCAACTTTTACAACAGGTTCCTCCATAGGTTTGTTTTCAGTTGCACTGTATTCTCTAGTATTATCTAATGCTTCTAAATTTATTTCAGTTTTTAAAAGTTCGGAAGTGTTATTAAGTTTCGAGTTTTTACTATCTTTTCTTTTTCCTAATACAAGTACGACGATGAACATTATAATAAGAACTACGATCGCGATGCATAGCCCTAACATAATTGGGTCATCGGTTAGAAATTTCATGAATGTACCCATGATTCAACCACCTTTTTCTCTATTGTTAATAAAAGTTTAGCACAACTGGTTATTTATTGCAAGAAAAATATCCGATATCGACAGCTTTATCTCTCGATTCGATCGACTAGCGTGTACACTATATAAAAAGGAAGCGTCGCTTGTGTTAAAATCATTACTGCTGAGAAAAAGGGTCCGGTCACATCATATATTATTTCGATGAACGTTCCTGGGAAATTTTCGGACACGAACATCAAATTTCCACCTGTAATCTTGTTGAAAATCAGAGCTATTATACTTAAAGTGATTATCAAACCAGAATAATATAAGATATCTTTTTTTGTAAGTTTTATGTAGTTTGTGGTTATTAACAATAAGCCTATGTAGAGCATTGAACCGTGAAGAAGGAAACTGTGGAAACTTATAAAATGGAACATGGGATAATTTGGAAGTGATGTCAAAGGACATATTAGGAATACTAGACTTGCTACTATACCACCTGTCGATAGAAAAACATCGCCTATATGTTGTAATTTTCCCTTAGAGAATCCTGAAAGTATTCCGGCATATAAAATTAAACTGCAAAAATAAAGCGGAACGTATTTATTGACAGCACTTAACCCACAGTGTCTAATCGTTAGGACTATTTTGAAAATTTCAAGTATCCACAAAAAGACAGTAGTAACTTGAATTATCTTTTTTACTTTCTCTTCTTTTTTAGCTTTGGTGTACTTTAAAGCCAAAAGTACTGTCGTGATCGTTAAAAATAATAATAAAAAGTGGCCTATGGTAAACATGCCACATGGATCTAGATCGTCATTCATTTCTAAAAACTTCATATTCTTCTCTACTCAACTTTCGATTTTCTTCTAGAATAGATACAGCCACAGTAATCTTGTCGATAGAGCTCGTATTCTTTGGACAGTTCTATACTTCTTTTATACCCGTTCTTCTTTTTAAAGTCAGCAGGTAAAAATTTGGTTTTTTCGGTCTCTAATTCTAAGCCTATCTCGTTTAGCCATCTACTATATTTGTAAGGACTTACTGAAAGAGTCGTACCAAAAAATTCAAAATTGTTTCTTTCTGCTTTTTTAAAAGTATAACTAAGTCTTTCTTTATAACAAAGATAGCATCTAGGTCCTCTTTCTGGATCATCTTCATGACCTCGAGCAAGAGTCTTAAAAACTTCATTATCGTAATCGGCGTCGATCATCTCTAACTTGTTATGACTTTTTAATTTAGAGATGAATTCTTTTTCTTCATCTTTTCTTTTCAAGTATTCTTCATATGGTTCTATGTTAGGGTTATAATAAAGTATCGTTATATCGAAGTGGTCCATCAATCTTTCTAAGACTGCACTTGAACAAGGCGCACAGCAAGAGTGTAAAAGTAAGCTTGGCGTGTGATCTAAAGACTCTATTATCTTTTCCATTTCTCTATTGTAATCCATCGTCTACCTCGTATTCTGTAAAGAGATAGTTGTCGAAATCGCAGTCGAAATTGAACGTGCCTTTCTTATTACCTATACTTGCGTATATAGTCTCGTAATAATTTAAAGTTTCCAATTTTCGATTGTTTATGATGACTGTATTTCCGTCGTTCATTATTAAGACAAATCTCTCTTTGTCGATGTATACGCCCTCTTTTGAAGCACTTGGCGAATACTCGATTTCACTTATAGAGCGTATTATATCACTTTTCACGTCGTTAAGTCCAGCGATAAAATCTTTTAGAACTTCTTCATCGGTGTGATTTATGAGAGTCGGTATTCCATAATTGTTGGCATTACTCTCGAGTTTAGTGCCATCACTTAAAACTATACTCTGTTCGTTTGCATAGTAGAATAATGGGACATTTTCTTCGATCTCGATTTCGATTTTGAAGTCGATAGATCTATTAATTTTGCAAGTTTTTACAAGCGGGTTTTCTTTAATCTTGGCACAGAGCGAATTCGATGTAAAACCGAAGAACTTTATTCCATCTGTAAGACCGGCCTCTTTTATTATTTGTGAATCTTTAAGATAATCTGTTCCCTTCACAGAAATGTTTTTAACATTAACTTTAAGGAGAACCATTATCGATAGATAGAGAAAGGCAAAAACGGCAAGCAAAAATAAGACTCCCTTAATTTTGAGTCTCCTTTTTACAATTTTCTTAGTTTTTGCCTTTTTTTCACTCACTTATTTACCAGTTCCTTTATCGTTTCATAAATTTTTGTACTACTGTCATTTTTTTGCATTTTGGTTAAATTTAATCTCATATTTACTTGTTTTTCCAAGTCTTCTAAGAGACCTTTTATTTGATGTTTAAGTATGTTCGTCGTAAGAGCAGATTCTTCTATCATGACTCCTGCTTTATTGTTCGCGACTGATAAGGCGTTGAAAAATTGATGATTGTTCGCGACATATGGACTAGGTATCAAAATAGACAGTTTTTTTAAAGCTATTATTTCACTTATCGAACTAGCTCCTGCTCTACTGATTATGACGTCGGCATCTTTCATTAGCCCTGCTAAGTTTTCTACGTATGGAACTATGAAAACGTTTTTGCTAAACTTGTTTTTAGAAAATTCGTCGTAGGAAGCTTTTCCTGTAATGTATAGTACTTCATAGTTTTCGTCGTCTATAGAGTTTAAAAACTCTAACATTTTATCGTTTACAGACGTACTTCCTAAGCTTCCTTGGACCATGAGGACGAATTTCTTTTTTAAGGAAAGTCCATATTTGGCACGAGAAATTTTAGGTGTAGACAACGCTCTTTCACTACAAGGATTTCCCGTAAATACAGTCTTATTCTCATCGAAGTAGTGAATGCTATCTTTAAAACTCACACCTATTTTGTCTGCGAGCTTAGCTAGCATCTTGTTAGATTTTCCTGGAATGGAGTTTTGTTCGTGGATGAAAGTTTTGATTCCTTTGGCCTTGGCAGCCTTTATGACTGGATAAGTGACATAGCCACCAGTACCTATGACTATGTCAGGGTCAAAGTCATCTATTATTTTTTTGATTTTGTTGGAATTTTTGAATATTAGAGATAGCACTTTAATATCTCTCAAAATGTTTTTGGATAAGCCGTACATCTCTATTCCGACGTACTTGATACCCAAATCTGGAACGATGTCCTTTTCCATTCTGTTCGTAGTTCCGACATATATAAATTCACTTTTTGGTTCTAACTCTTTTATCTTATCTATAATTGCCAGGGCAGGATAGATGTGCCCACCAGTACCTCCAGCAGTTACTATTACCTTCATAAGTAACCCTCCCCTTTAATTATATAATAAAATCAAAAAATTTTTAACTAAGATTACACTTACTTGACAATAGAAAATGCTTTTAATGCTTCTGACGAGCGATCGAGGTTATCTCTTTGGTATAAGTAGCATAAAACGTCTCCTTCGTTTATCGAATTTCCGATATGCTTGTTTATGACGACTCCGACTCCATAATCGATCGTCTCTCCCTTTTTCTTTCTGCCTCCACCGAGTTCTAAGGCAAGTTTGCCTATTTCTTCTGCTGAAATATCTTTCAGTGTACCGCTTGTCTTTGATTTTATAGGTATGATATTTTCGGACAATTCAATCTTTTCTATATCGCCACCTTGAATTTTAGTAAATTCTATAAATTTATTGTAGGCCGACCCATCGTCTAATACCTTTTTTACTTCGCGAGTGGCTACGTCGAGGTTGATATGGCGGCATCGACTATATAATGCACTTGAAAGTTCTATGCACAAATCCTTCAATGAGCCATTTTTACCCTTTAAAATGTCCATAGCTTCTATGACTTCGAGAGCATTTCCGACATTATCTCCAAGTGGCCTGCTCATGTTGGTTAGAACGGGTATTACAGTACGATTGTAGGCTTTTCCTATCTCTATCATCGTGTTGGCGAGCTCGATGGCATCTTTTTTTGTTTTGATTAGAGCACCACTTCCAACTTTGATGTCGATCAAGATATATTCGGCTCCTACGGCTAATTTTTTACTCATGATCGAACTTGCTATCAAAGGTATCGATGAGACTGTGCCAGTTACACTTCTAAGATCGTATATCTTTTTATCTAAGGGCGTGAATTCTGGTGTCTGTTCACATTCGGTAAAACCTACTTTATTTAAATCGAAGATGAATTCATCTGTGGTAAGCGCTACGCGGAATCCTGGGATACTTTCCAATTTATCGATCGTACCTCCCGTAAAACCTAAGCCTCGGCCAGAAAGCTTACCCATTTTAAGCCCTAAAGCAGCCATGATAGGACCGATTATGAGACTCGTTTTATCTCCTACTCCACCAGTCGAATGTTTGTCTACCATGATTCCTTCTACTTTTTTGGTGTCCAGTCTTTTTCCACTGTAAAGCATGATATCGGTTAAGTTTATCGTTTCTTCAAAGCTCATACCGTTTATAACTATAGCCATAAGTAAACTAGACATTTGGTAGTCTTCTACCGAACCGTTCATATATCCCATGAATGCTTCTGTTATCTCGATTTTGTTTAATTCTAAGCCGTTTTTCTTTTTTTCTATAATCTCTAAAATACTCATATTCTTCTACTCCTTTAAAAATGATGAATTTATACTCAAGTAGTCTAAACCATCGCATATAAATTCTAAAACACCATAACAAATATACATGAACGTGAGCATGTATCCGATCGCCGATATTCTAAAATATATGTTCACTGAAACCATGAGAGCGATTAAAATCAAGATGCTCATCGCAGAAAGTTTGATGATGAAAAGGTTGGTTTTCTTTTTATATATTTTTTCGAAACTTATAATTTTTATGATGCTCACCATCAAAATCCACACGACTAAAGTTACTGAGAGAACTCCATTAGACGGATAATTTCTTAAGAAAAAACCACTGAAAGCGCCTGTCGCACTAGCGATGAATAAATACAAGCTCTCAGTCGATTTACGTTCGCTTAAAAAATATTCGCATAACTCGAGTCCTGCATAGATACTCATCATCGTATAGAAAACCATGTTGGCACTTAAAGATGCAACACTTGGAAACATAAAAATTAGAAATCCAAGTATAATCATGACAAAATCTATTACCAGTTGAGCGAGATAGTATTTTTTCATTATAACCAACCCTATTCTTAATATGATGATAATATTTTTTCTTTTTTTTGTCAAATAAATCGACAAAAAGGGCGAATTTTTGACGGATTAAAAGTAAATTGGTAAAATTTAAAAATGCGGTTTCTCCCTTTTAGATATAATATAAGTGAGTTATTTTCTTCAACAGTGCTTAGAGGAGCGGAAATTCAATCTTTGTTTTTTACAACGGTTGACATACTATAGTTGAAGATAAAAAACAGCACGATTTAATACCATAAGTAGCTTTGTCGTGCAAATTCTGTTTTTGACTTCGTGTAAAGAGATAGTAAAACAGATAGAAAATATAAATTATAAAGATAATTCGCATTTTGAAGATATTTCTTCCAATGGGAAAAGTTCTTACTCAGGAAGAGATAGAGCATATGATTCGTGTTAAAAATGGAAAAAAAGTTTATTCCATCCAATTTGAAAGAATCAGAGAAAAGCTTTTCGGTAAATCTTTAGATGACCTTCCACATCACGATTTTGTCATTTCTGAGGTCGATGATGACAAAGAGGTTTTAGTTTGTGCTTGCGGAGCGACTGAGATCGTCCCTCATAAATTTGAGCGTGCCGTAGTCGATTCTGTAGAAGTTATGCAATGTGTAAATCCTGGATGTGGTTATATTCGCGATCTTGAGTATAAACATAATGATGAAAAGACGTTATAAACGTATATTTTATAAACTGTTAAAAAGTGGATTTTGAGATGATCCACTTTTTTTATATTGCCTCTAAATCTTTTTCATATAGACTTCTATATAGTTTTGATTTTTTTAATAGTGCTTTGTGTGTACCACTCGCGACTATTTTGCCATCATCTACTACGAATATTTTATCGCTGTCTATGATCGTAGAAAGTCTGTGAGCTACGATTAGAATCGTATATTCGCCTTTTAAGTTATCGATAGCATTTTGGATCTCTGTTTGAGTCTCATTGTCTAGAGCCGAGGTAGCTTCGTCGAAAAGCATTATCTCCGTCTTCATGAGAAGACCTCTGGCGATCGCTAAGCGTTGTTTTTGACCTCCAGATAAAATAACTCCATTTTCACCCAGTATGGTGTCATACTTATCTGGCAGAGTCATTATAAAATCGTCGATCGATGCCATCTTACACGACTGTCTAATTTCGTCCATAGTAGCGTCTTCTTTAGCTAAAAGAAGATTGTCTTTGATGGACATGTTGAAAATGTATGGATTTTGTGTGATTATCGACATGTTGTTCCTTATAGAATCGCAGTCTAACTCGTCGATATTCGTTCCATCTAGAAGTATTTTACCGTCAGTAGTTTGGTACAGTTTCGTCAAAAGGTTAAAAACAGTCGTTTTCCCTGCTCCACTTTTTCCGACGAAGGCTACTTTTTCGTTAGGCTTAATCTCGAAGCACATATCATTAAGAATGGGCATATCATTTTCATAACCGAATGATACATCCTTAAATTCTATATGACCTGTCAATTTTTGTATCTCTTTGTGTCCGAATTTTTCTTTTGAGAATTTTTCATCGTCTATGATCTCGAATATTCTCGAAGAGGATACGATGAACTTTTTATTAAATTCCATGAGTTGTCCTATTCCATTTAGGAGATTTTTAACTTTCGATTGATAGTTGTATACGATTACGAACGTCGCAATGGCGAGGAGCCCTTTTGTATAGAGAAAGCATCCTAAAACGATAAATAAGAAGTCGCTTAATGAGCTGATAATATACCGTAATAGATAATATTTCCTTCGAACGTTTAACATCTTAATTTCTTCTTCAGTAGTACCTTTAATTTTGTTCTCAACTTGGCTTAGAACTGTCTTGCTAGCATTCAACACTTTGATATCTTTTATTCCTCTTATTACTTCGGCAGTTAGACCTGTCTTCTTTTCTTGAAGAGTACGAACTTCTTTTTGTATTTCATATTGTTTACTCAAGCTTTTTTTGTTTATCAGAAAGTTTCCTATAGACGATGCGATGGCAAAGAGAAATAAGTATTTATTCAGAATAAACACCGTGATGAGGACTCCTACGTTCGAGATGATAGAAGAGAGCCAATAAGTATATTCCATAAAGATACCCGAAATGTCCTTGGTATCCTTATTAAGTCTATCGATGAAAAGTCCAGATGAATTTTTGTCGATCTCTTTTATCTCTAGTTTTAAAGTCTCTTTTGCTACTGCCATCTGTAAGTTTATTAGAGTTTTTCTATAGACATTCTGGTAGAAATGAGCTTTATAACTGTTAGCAACATTAAATAGAATTTCTATTATGAGGACGGTTAAGCTCGCGTATATCAGCTGGGCTATCGCACCTTCTGTCATATTTAAAATGATTTTAGCTGAGATCAGTGGCAATATCACGCTTATGATGGATTCCACAATGCTAACGATTGCATAGCCTATTAGGCTCGGTTTGCTCTCTCTCATGTATTTCCACATTTTTTTCGCATTTTGAAATAATTCTGATTTAGATTTCATGGTCATCAAACTCCTTTAGTTCTTAAATTATAGCATACTTAAGTTTTTGATTTCCAGTAATATTTTCCCTTGACTTAGCATATTAAATGTATTAAAGTATGTGGTGAAAGGAGTATGTGGAAAATGGAAGGATTTTTGATCATTTTAGCTATCATCGTCGTCGTATTGATTCTCATGTCGATAAAACAGATCGAAGAATATGAAAGAGGAGTTTTATTCAGTTTCGGTAAATTCTCTAAAATATTGAAACCCGGATGGAATTTGGTATTGCCAGTTATTCAAAGTTATAGGAAGGTAGATGTCCGTACTAAGGCTGTCGACGTTCCTGAACAAGATGCGATTACAAAAGATAATGTATCGATAAGAATTAACGCAGTCATATATTACAATATCTTCGATGCTTCTAAGTCAATCTTAGCGGTTCAAGATTATTATTATGCGGTGGGACAGTTAGCACAAACTACGATGCGTAATGCAGTCGGAGCAGTCACTTTGGATGAGTTGTTGTCAGAACGCGAAAAGATCAGTGAAAACATTTGTAAAGTTATAGACGAAGCAAGTGATCCTTGGGGCATCAAGGTCGAAAATGTCGAATTAAAAGATATTAGGTTGCCAGATGAGATGCAGAGGGTTATCGCGAAGGTTGCAGAGGCAGAACGCGAGAAGCAAGCGGTTATCACAAAATCTATCGGTGAAATCGAAGCTAGTAAGAATTTAGCAGAAGCCGCTAGTACTATGGCTTCTTGTCCGGGAGCTCTCCATTTGAGAACTTTGGCTACGATCAATGACATTTCGTCTGATCAATCTAACACGATAATATTTGCTGTACCTATAGAAGTGCTGCAAGCATTCGGAAACAGCAGCGTAAGTGGACAAGAAATCATCGACAAGATAACAAAAAAGAGATAAGCTCTCTTTTTTTTGAAAAAATCTAAAGATTGTATTTATAGGATGAACGGATTTTCAATTGTTCCCATGCTCTGTCAAAATAATTTGTAAATCTCATTCTTGATAGGCGTCAAACGTCATTAATCAGCATTAGACCGTTCCTCCATCTGATTCTGGGACGCTAGGGTGTAAGCCTCTTTTTGAGTTGCCATAGCTAACAATCGATTAGCGTTTAGACCAAGATGGTATGTTCAATTTCAAAGTGAGGCCTATATAGTTCTTTAGCGTTGAGTTACTAGTCTGTTTGAGATTTATTTTCAAAATCTATCTGAGTATTTTCTATTATATTATTTACTCCACTTTGATTTATAAATTTAGCATTTAAAAGCAAAGTCCTTTTTTAAGTGGATAGAAAAAGACAGATCGTCCTTCAACTTTATTTTATAGATTGATTTAACATCTGTTTTTTTGAAAGTACCCAGTCGTGATTGTCGCTTATAATAGTCGAGTTACAGTACGGACAAACGGACGAATGGACATTTTCTAGTGGAGCATTACAATTAGGACATTTGTTATCTTTTTCGTTCAGACCTTTTATAAATGTCATCTCATAATTGTAAAACATCCTATCGTTTGCGTCGCCTCGAACCACTTTTTCGTTTTTGTCGATTACATAATCGGTACATTCGATTTGCATGTTGATCTTTATCGAAATACTCGCATTGTTATGTTCGACATTCGTAATTTTGGCACCAAAAAGTTTAAAGTCTTTCATGATATTTTTTTGTTTCTTAACACTTAAGGCTACTAATTGTGAATGATATAGGTTATAGAGTTCGTCGGTAGTGAGTTTTCTCAACGTCTCATAGTCGAAGTCCATCCAAGCAACTTGTATGTCTTTGTAGATCTCGTAAGCTTGATCGATGAATCGTTTTTCATCGAAATTTGGAAGTATTCTCTTAACTTTATCTGAAAGAGGTAAGTTTATAGAGACCGGTGTCGTCGTCGTATCGGGAAGTGGCGATTTGCTAGATTGGAAATTTGCACTTTTTTTCAACTGACTTATATACACTATGGCAATAATTATTACGACGACGCCAAAAGTAACCACTGCAGTATAAATGTCTTCTTTGGTCGATTTGCCACCGTGCCCACCACTACTTGGACGATGATTACCTCCACTCGACCAACCGCCTCCGTGGCTTCCTCCACTGGACCATCCACCAGTTGATCCTCCTCCGCCGTAACTTCCGTCCCATCCAGAGTCGGCTTTTACTACAGAAAAGTTCGATATAATAAACGCGATCGTCAATAGAACTAATATGAAAATTTTAGAGAGTTTTTTCATAGTTACCTCGTTTCTATTCTGGTTAAGATCCAACCTTTATCTTCCAAATCGAATGTCGAACCACAGTAAGAACAGAGGCCATTCGCATTTACATCTATGGGAGCACGGCAACCTGGACATTTTCTTACAGATCCTAAAGTTTTGTTTGAGTGCTTTTTCGTGAAAGTCATATAGTTGTTTTTTTCGATTCTATAAGTGTTTTCTCCACTCACGTAGACTCCTTCTTCATCGAGAAGATAGTCCATATATCTAGAGATAAGTAAAACTTCTATGGAAATGGCATTGCCAAGTATCTGTGCTCCTATGATCGCCGTGGATTTTACGTTTATTTCATCGTACATCTGTATTCTGCCACGAGATTTAAGATTCTCGACTTTGGAATAGTATGCATCGTATACTTCGTCGGACATGAAGTGTTTAACTTTTTCGATCTCTTTGGTCATTATAGCTAGATGGATCTGTATGAAAACGTTGTCGACAAAAGATTTGAAATTACTTTCTGAAAATTCTTTGTCGTATTTTAAGATTTCGTTCATAAGTCCGTCAACTTAATTTAGTTCCACATGAAGAGCAGAAGTTTCCAGACGCCTTTACTCCACAGTTAGAGCAAAATTTCTCTGTAGACTGGATCTTAGATTCTTGTGGATTTTCATCTTTCTTAAAGATAGTTCCTGGTTCTGGTTGATTTGTCGTGTTAAATGCTGGTAGATCGTCGGTATTCTGATTTACTGAGTTTAAGATGTTATTTCCAAAGTTCGTAGCCATATTCATTCCGGCGAATCCCATCATTGCTCCACTCGAATTAGATGCTGCGTTTGTCATTGCTTCGCTTGTCGCCGTAGCCATTAGACCTGATTGTAAACTTTTATTACTGAATATTTGGGCGTCATCTATTCTACTTACTCTCTTCATCGAATCTTCTGTGAGATTGATGTCGCCGAGTGCGACGTCTGTTATTTCAAGGCCGTATTGTTTTTTCCAAGATTCATCTAGACAATCGTTCATTTCTTGTGATAGGTCACCACCATAAAGAGCAATATCTCCAAAGGACACTTTTGCCTTTCGCATTACGACTGCAATAGCTTGAGTGAGTTGCTCTATAAACTTCGTTTTCAATTGTCCTCCTACGACTTCATCGGTAGTGATGGTATCTTTAGCATTCGTTCCGATGACACTCGAGATCAATTTGGCAGGATCGACGACTTGGAAAGCATATTCTCCAAAGAAAGTAACTTCTAACATACCATACTTTTCATCGGTGATTTTTTTAGGTTGAGGACTTCCAAATTTGTTTCCTGTTATCACTTTGGTATTTATATAGTAAACTCTTTGATCGTGGGCAACTTGACCACCATAAGTTATTCTGTTGCCGATCGTCTTTATAGTTTCCTTTACTCCTTTGAAAAATCCGCCTTCAAATATGGTTGGTTCTGTACTAGAATCATATTTATAAGTTCCACTTTCACTTACGAATTCTACTATTGCTCCATTATCGATGAGTAGCATACACATTCCTTCGGGAACGACGATTCCGCTTCCATTCGTTATTATCCCCTCACTTGGGTTGCGATTTCCATCGCCATGTTTTACCTCTCCTTTTTGGATTAATATATTTGAGTCAGTAACTGGACATACTACAAATTCTTTAAATTGATCTCCTAATCCAGATGAGACTGAACTCGTCAAGGCTTTTATTAAACCCATTTTTTCACTCCTATTCTAGATTTATTATACAACTAAAGATTTTTAAAGTGAAATTTTTTTTTAATGGTTTTAAAACTAGTGTAAAGAAAAAAGAGACGTTACATCTCTTTACACAAAGCATCTTTGTAAGTATTAAAATACTGGATACCTGAAACTACGGAAAGTATAGTTGCAAGTACTATCAAGCCATCGGCAACTTTTATGTTGATGAGCTCAAAAGGTAGGTTGTAAAGAAGCATCAGAGATACTCCCGTCATCATACAGATCGTCTTGATCTTGCCTGCCATACTCGCTCCGACAGCTTTTCCACTTTTACCACCGACCATCTTTATCGAATCTACAAAAGTATCTCTCGTGATGATGATTACGGGGATGGCTACTGAAATAAAACCGTCGACCGCTAGTACTATCAAAATTCCATTGACGAGGATCTTATCGGCAATCGCATCCATCACTTTTCCAAAATCCGTGACTAGGTTGTTCTTTCTTGCCAAGTATCCGTCTAAGAAGTCTGTACAACTGGCAATTATGAACAAGACGGCAACGATCAAGTATTTTAAACTGACTTCTATCCTGCCAGCCACTATGTATGTGGGCCATTCAAAACCTATTTGATAAAACGGTATGACCATCATGATGAGAACTACTATTGAAAGTATGATTCTCGACACTGTTATTTTGTTGGGTAAATTCATGTTAACCTCCTACGCAACTTGCTTTATTGCCCATATCATCGCAATGGCGATGAGCACTATTATTAAAATAGCCATAAAAACGTATTTTGCAATTTTGGATTCCTCTTTTGGATTTAAATAAGGGGATACGACTTTGATATCTCCAGTCTCCTCTTTCTGCTTCTCTTTTTCCTGTTCGAACATCTTTTCGGCCAGGTCGTCGAGTGGAATTTTAGAGGTATATTCAAACATGTACTCGTTAAAATCATCGATTACTTTATTTGCATCTAACCCTAAATACTTAGCATAAGTTTGAAGATATTCTTTCAATTTAAAGATATCTTTGAAGCTTCCAATGGAGCCTTCTTCTATCTGTTCTAACGCTTCAATCGGGATATTAGTGTCGGCACTAGTTTCATCTAAGCTTATGCTCGAAGAAAGTCTAGCCTCCTTAAAATTTTCTCCTATCTCGTTCAAGACTTTTCACATCCTTTTATGAAAAAAATAATACTCTATAAGCCTTGTTCTGTACCCTTTCGGGTGACAAACATTTATCTTTTAGACAGAGTCTAAACCTCGAGTTAAATTCGTTTCTTCACTCGAGACTCCCCTACCAAAATTTGGGTTTCTCACTTGCGGGGTTTACCACGTTCCACTCTTACCGTTTCCAGTAAGACTCGTCTCTTTGGCACTTTTATATCTAGTCAAACCATGGATAGGTTTTTTCGAAGCCGTCATGTAAAACATGCCTAGGGTTATTCATTCCCCTAGCACAAACATTACCAGTCATCACAGACTGAGTGAGCAAGGACTTTCCTCAAGTAGCATGCACTACCAGCGTTTGTCCGAGTATTATTCATTCTTTCCGTATACGATCTTTTCAAGATTAGAAATTCTCTTAAGGATATCGACATTGCTCGTTCCAAATTTTCCCGTCGATTCACTTTCTTCTTGAGCTTCGAGAGAAATCTTGAGTTTTCTAACTTCATTAGTGAGATTGTTGTTTTCTTCTTTTAATTCATGATTCTCTTTATCTAACTTTTTGACAAGTCGGATGAACTCTTTATAATCTTCGATTATCATATCGAGGTATTCGTCGACTTCTTTAGGCCGATAACCTTTAGTATCAAACTTAAATTCTTTGTCCAATATATCCTCTGGAGTCAATTTGATATCTACTTCGTACATAGCATTCACCCTTCTTATAAGAAACATTTTACTAACCTTTTAAGTATTTGTCAAGGTATATACTCAAGAGCTCAAACGTATATCCTTATTTAATATATATACAGTTCTTCCATCGTAAATTACTCTCGAGTATTTTTCAGAGATTCCAGTTCTCAACATCGTCGTATTTTTTTTGACGGTTCCAAGTTTATTTGGAATAGTCGAAGTAGGACTCGTTCTGATAGTAGCAGATTTTATAGTCTTTACCTCTTCTTCTACTGGTGTGAAAGAAACGTCTGTAGAGTGTTCTCCGTCTGGACTAGGTATTATCTTATCCTCATCATCGACATAGTCAAAATAAGAAATGTTTAAATCGACGTTCGTCTTTATACCGTCAACTCTTCCTGAATCAGAGTATTGCCACATGTGGTATTGTCCATTATAATCAGTCTTGTTTACCCAATGCGCTAACCAGATTAGTTTTCCTTCCAATCTACCCATGTCTAAGTAGTAGCTCAGAGCATCCTTGAACGAATATATCATCGTTTCATAACCGAAGGAGCCCACTGTCTCCGTGAATGCAAGAACATTATTTGTGATCGTCGACATCCCTATATTTTTTAATCTACCTGAATTAAAAGTTTCTATGTCATATACGACTGGGTAAGTAAGATGATAATCTTTTATAAGATTTACTGTGAATTCTGCTTCTTCTATCGCTTCTCGTTCATTTTTGGCCGTTCCAAAAAAGTAAACGCCTACTTTTAACCCAGCTTTAGTTGCACCTTCGATGTTTTGTCTAAAAGTGGCATCTTCTATAACTTCCGATCCCTCTGTTTGTCTAAAACCGCATCTTATCATAGCAAAAGAAATCCCCGTAGCTTTGACTTTTTCCCAATCGATGGAGCCTTGCCACTCCGAGACATCGATTCCGTAGGAAACGCCATATGACAGGAATTTTTCGCTTATATCTCCCGATATGTTCGTATCGTTAAACGCCTGATATTTGATGGTATTCGGTTTGAATTCATAGATCAGTTTCAGTTCGTTTAAAGGTTTGATTTTCGTATGATACATCTTTATTGCACTCGTTATGAAGAAACTTGTGACGATTACAACGAAAGCTATAAAACATGTCGTTATTCTTTTGGCATACTTTTCATTTTCAAAAATGTTAATTACGAATTCCAACATACTACCACACTTTCTACTTTCTATAATTATAGCAGAAAATGTCTAAAACTGGAAGTCCTAACTAATCTTTATCTTTTAAAGTCTCTTTGACTGTAATGATCATCTTTGCATAGCTTATTTTTTCGATTAAACTATCTAAGTAAATTTCGACTCTCGGCATAATATCTCTCCTTACCGTAATAATTTTTTCATAAAGTAGACACTTTTTAAAGTCTTTCGACAAGATTTACTTTTCTTTTTAATTAAAATGGGGTATTATAAAGTTGGTGATAGAATATGGAGAATAATAATGGGGTTATGTTGAAAAGGCCAAGTTTAAAGAAGACAGAAGAAAAGAAAAAACCATACTTTGCAGTAGGACTTCTAACGATTTTATTGATAGCGACATATATTTTTACTATAAAGATATATGAACCTGCGCCAAATGTGATGATTACAGGTGGAATACTTATCTATCCTTTTACTTTCTTAGTAATATCTTATATTTCTAAGTATTATGGATTTAAAGATGCGCGCAACGGAATATTTATGAGTACTCTTTTATTTACGATATTTATCGGGATTGTAATGGTTGGAGTGCTTCCCCCTTCTAACGATGTGACGTCTGGTCACAATTTAACCATACAGTATTTATTTACTAGCGACTTTTTTTCGATAGGTGATTTTAGAATTTATCATCCTATGCTAGGACAATTTTTTGGAACTTTGATATCTTTCGTCGTCAGTCATTTGTTATATGCGACTGTCTACAATGCCATCAGCAATTTAACTGTAGATTATTTGGCAATGGGATTGAGCATCTTTATAGGTTACATAGTTGATAGAATTTTATTCATGCCTATGCTTTTAGCTCAGAACTTGAAGGACGGAGTGAACACTTTCGAATTTTTCTTGAAGTGTCTAACAAGCGAATTTATAGGTGCAATAGTCGCTGCATTGGTAATAGTGATATTGTATGTCATTTTGACGAGTATAATCGATGCTATGAAAAAACGTCAAACTGTGTAGTTGACGTCTAACCAAGCTTTATCTTCTTTACTGACTCTGTATGAGTCTTTTATTTTGCGGATCATATACTTAGAGACTTCTATATCGAACATGTTTTTTAATAAGTATTCTTTTGTCTCTTGTGGAAATTTAGCATACATGACGGACAATAACCATGCGAGAGCCATGTTAGAATAGTAATGCTCGCTTCTATAATCTTTTATAAGATCGAATATTTTATTTAAGTATTCTCTGTCGACAAAGTAGTCTAGGAGTATGACGAATGCTATTCTATTTTTATACTCATCTCGAGGTTGTAACAATTTTCTACTCAGGTCGAAAAAGTATGGTCTATCTTCGGTTATTATTTTTGAACTAGACAGAAAAGTATCACATATTGCCCAGTTGTCTATCTTTGGTATGAATTCGTTAAAATATGATTTATATTCTTCCAAGTCTTTAATTTTTCCTATGACTAGTCCTTTTAATAGTTTAAGTTCATATATATCTTCGTCATCTGTCGCGAGGAAATTTTTATAATTGCCAGCGTAGATCGTTTTGGCGATATTTCTTAAAATAGGTATGCGTACTCCCAAAATTGTAAATTCTCCGGGAGTTATTTTTTTTAAAAAATCTCTGTAGGTCGGTTCGCTTATCGTATTTAAATAAGTTAAAAGAGGCGCAGTGCCCTCTTTCCAGTCGACGTTTTTAAAGTCCATGTTACATACCCGATGGTCTAAAGCCTGACGGAATTTCTGCTTCAAGATCGGCTTGAGGAGATAAGAACGCTGGCGCAACGGATTTTTCAAAATACCTATCTATAGTTTCATCTAATTGTTTGGCTCTGCATGCATCATATAGATTATTTAACTTAGATTTTTCGAGGTTAGATAGATAATCCATTCTCCTAGATAATTCATCTAAATCCGTGCCAAATCGCGATGCTAGGGCCTCTCTAAGTAGCTCTATATTTTTAGTTATGCGACCTTCTCTTAAAACGTCTCGTAATTCTAATCCATCTGAGATGAATCCAGCGATGAGGCGTGAAGCCGTTTCTTGTGAAGAATCATAGGTTGGATCATAGGATTCTCTAATTATAGACAATGTGTCGTACTTAAGAATACCCTCTTCTAAACTCATACCGAAATTATCGATCGGTTCTCTATCGACCTTTCCGTCTAAAGATACGCTCAATTTTTCGATCTGTTCTGAAAGACCTCTCCTGATTATTAAATTTTCTCCGTCAATTTCGTATCCGCGAAGATATTCGTCTATTATCCCCAACGTCTCGCGAGTTATTCCTGCCATAGAGTCTGGGTTATTCGAATCAAAGTAATGTGGTAAGGCTACAACTCTTTCTATAGAGTCGATGTGAAAGTCTGTTCCATTGAAAGAAATAGATGGTGCTGATGCTCCTATAGGTCCATTTATAGGCTCTTTCTTGTCGGTGATGCAATCCGTCAGTTCGCGTTTGATAATGCTATCTGGTCTTTCGTATATTATGCTGTTTTTAAGTCTTTTAGAAATGATGTATTTGGTCGAGAGGATCGCTTCTTCGACTGTATCTTTGTATGCCGGACCATAGTAATCTATTATAGAGTCCGCCATTACAGCTAAATCTTGGGCAAATCCTTCATCATATCCATGTCTTTCCATTAGTCTATCTTTATAATCACTCAGCAATTCTCTTGACATAATTTTTCCTCCACATTTTATACTCTATTATAGCAGAAGAAGTATTTTTTTTAAAGTCATAATTTCGCAAAAATTCAAAAATTTTGAATTAAAAAAAGCAAAGTCATTTTAACTCTGCAATTTTTGATAACTTGTTTTCTAATTCTATCAAATGTTCATCGTCGAAGTATTCTATCGGCGCTCCTTCAAATTCATCATCTATGAGATCTGATTTGTCAATTTCACCTAATATATTCCCATCTTTAACTATGAAAATATATGGCAATTCCATATCCTCTAAGCGAGTTCTGATCGGAGACGTATCGACTTTTTTCTTCTCGCTGTTGCTTAATTCATCTAGTTCTAAGTAGTAGATAGTATCAAAGTGTTCCTTGACGATGTCATTTAAAGGCTTCACCAAAACTTGCATCCAAGGATCATCAGTTCTGCCGAGAAGTATTAGGCCTGTTTTATTTGAGAGAATTTCGTCTGCTTCTTCGATGGTTACGTATCTATAAATATTATCTTTAGGTACCGAAGCATAGCTTTTTTTAAAACGAACATTATCCTCAATTTTGTTCTCAATATAGAAATTGTAGGCATCTTTTATCCCAATGACTAGGAATATGATGCCTACAACGATCAAGACTAAATCGAGAATTATTCGAAGTGTCTTGTTTTTCATATTAGTTGTTCAATTGACTCATTACTTCGTCAGCAAAGTTTTCAGAACGGTGTTCCATTCCTTCGCCTACTTCGAAGCGAACCATATCTAAGACGCTTCCACCGTTGTTTTTAACGTATGTTTTAACGTCGATGTCTCCGTCTTTGATGAATGCTTGATCTACTAGGCAGATCTCTTTAAAGAACTTCTTAAGTCTACCTGCAACCATCTTTTCAGCTATATCGGCAGGTTTTCCTTCTTCCATAGCTTGTTCGACTAAGAATTTTTTCTCTTTTTCGACTCTTTCAGCAGGTACGCTTTCTTCGTTTAAGTACTCTGGTTTCATCGCAGCAGCTTGCATCGCAACGTCTTTTGCTACTTCTTCGTTAGCACCCTTAACTACAGTTAAGACTGCGATCTTTCCACCCATGTGTAGATATGTACCAAAAACTTCGTCATCAGCTTTTGTTCTAATTTCTATACGGCGAAGTGAAAGTTTTTCTCCTATAGTAGCAGTCTTAGCTACGATCAACTCTTCAACGGTTCCTTCAGAAGTTTTAGCCTTAAGAGCTTCTTCTAAATTTGAAACGTTTCCTTCGACTACAGCTTTTCCAATTTCGTCGACCATAGAAGTAAAGTTTTCATTTTTACTTACGAAGTCTGTTTCACTATTTACCTCGATGATAGCAGCTTTGTTTCCATCGATATAGACATTTGCTAGTCCTTCAGCAGCAATTCTGCCAGCTTTCTTCGCAGCTTTTGCTATACCTTTATCTCTTAGAAATTCGACAGCAGCTTCCATGTCTCCATTAGTCTCTGTTAAAGCTTTTTTGCAGTCCATCATACCTGCTCCCGTCATAGTTCTAAGTTCGTTAACCATCTGTGCAGTTATCATATTTTTTCCTCCTAATTTAATATTATTTGTTTAGCTCTTCTTTTTTCATAGTGCTAGTTCCTTCGATTCCAGCTTTTTCTGCTAGTTCTCTAAGTTCTGCAACTGTCTTTTTTGAGTAATCTATAGTCTTAGGTTCAGTTTGTAGAGGCTTTTTTCCTTCTTTTCCTGTACCTTCTTCCTCAGTTATATAGTCTACTAAAGGTAAATTCTTTCCTTCGCATATAGCGTTATTAAGGACTCCTAAAACGACTTTTACTGAACGAACAGCGTCGTCATTTGCAGGAATTACGAAATCTACGTCGTCTGGATCGCAGTTAGTATCTACTAATCCGAATACTGGAATGTTTAACTTTCTCGCTTCTCTAATAGCGTTGATCTCTTTTTTAGGATCGACGATTATCATAGCGTCAGGCAATTTTTCCATATCGCGGATACCAGATAATACTTTGTTTAACTTTTCGTATTCTTTTTTGATACCGATTACTTCTTTTTTAGGTAGAAGTTCAAATGTACCATCTGCTTCCATCTTTTCGATTTCTTCTAATCTCTTGACTCTTCTTCTGATTGTACGGAAGTTCGTAAGAGTTCCTCCAAGCCATCTTTCCGTTACGTAGAAAGATTCACTTCTGAGTGCTTCTTCCTTAGAGACTTCGCTAGCTTGCTTCTTAGTTCCGACGAATAAGAATTTTCCTCCATTTTCACTTATTTTTTTTAGTTCTTCGTATGCTGCTTCCATGCATGCAACGGTTTTTTCAAGGTCGATAATGTATATATCGTCTCTTGCAGTAAAGATGTATTCCTTCATTTTAGGGTTCCATCTTTTTGTTTGATGTCCAAAATGAACACCAGCTTCTAAAAGATAACTCATAGAAACTACAGCCATGTTTTTTTCCTCCTTCGTTATTTCACCCCGATATTTCCAAAACTCAACAGCTAGAAAAGCCACTCGATGAGTAAATTCATATCGGTGTTTATTTGGCTTAAAGCCAACAATATAATAACAAAAAATCGGTTATTTAACAAGTATTTCTTGAAAGAATACAAAATCATTCGTCGATTTTATCATTTATCTTTTCGATTTCTTCTCTAGATAACTAATAACACTTTAAAATCGTCTCCATCGGAATTCCCATTTTAACCATTTTTAGAATCGCTTTGTCACGTTCTTTATGACTTTCTTCGAGACCTTTTCTAATCCCAACTTGAGTGTAGTACGCAGCCAAGTGCACTTCGTAATCGAAGCCGTCATAATAACTAGTACTCTTCTCAGCCTTCTTCGCATCTTTTATGTATTCCATGTACAGTTCATCTCCTTTCGCTAACTTCTCGGCTTCCTTCTTTTTATCCATTGTTACTATCGCTACATACCTCTTATCTCATCGAGACTTTCTTCTCCTAAAGTGTACATCTTTTTTCGGATCATTGGTATGCTTGCATTTACTAAAACTTCGTTACCCATCGTTCGATCTGAGATATCTTGCTTACAAAAGTAGTTTACTGTCTTGTCTCCTTTGAAGCATATGTCGGTTAAGTTTACCTGCACTGTCAAGTTTCTTTCGCCAAATTTTGTTCCCGACAAGATGTCTTCTTTCGATAGGACTTCCAAATAGTGGACATTTCTAGGAATCGTGTTAGTCTTGTTCATCTCGATATTCACTTTCGTCTTTCCTAGAGTTCCCACTATGTCTACGATATTCGCTCTACTTCTCACGTTGTCTCTATCGAGTTCGTTCTTCGAGTATCTAAAACTTTTCATAGCTTCTTCTTCGCTTATCTCGAATAACAAAGAGAGTAATCTACAAAGGTACTTTTTATTCTTCGAATTTGCAAGCATAGCTTTAAACATGACGTCATACGTGATAGGCACTATATCTTCATCGGTCAGTCATTCAGCATATTTAACTAAACTAGTTTTGTATTTGTCTGTGATACTGTAGTCTATCTTCAAGGGATTTTTATACCCCTCTACTATTATTATTCCGGATAACTTTCATTTTTCTCATTTTTTTATGAAAAAATTTTAAAATGCAGACCTTAAAGAGCACAACGATCGATAATATTAGTGTCCTATTTTAAATTTTTATCAAAAAAAAGGTTTTAAGCCTTTTAGATATTATTTTGCATCATTTTTCTTGCTATTAAAGATTTAAGAAAAAACTGGCTGTAGCTGTTTAACAAACTTGATGGGTTGCGGATGCTATTCTGTATGTATTTTCAACCGTATAATTAAGCCTATTGTCGTTTATAGTATAGATTCTTTCTTCGATGCTTCCGAAGTCGAATTCTTCATATTTGGGAAAAACTTTTAGGTAATGTATCTTTGAGTCTTCGATCTTGACGTTTATCATACAATCGGTTTGATCTTTACACACATCGAATTGATCGTGATATAGAGAAGGAGTGTTTTCTAAAGTGTATTTAGCTTTATCAGATCTTACAGTTAGAGCATTGTTTTTTCCACATCCGTTGTAATTCATGTCCCCCTCGAGTAGTTCAAATTTATCGTTCAATATGTACAAAAAATCTTCTTTTTCCCCTTTTGAATCGATATTTGCAAGAACGAGAAGATATGTCTTTTCATCAGAGCCTTTTATAAATTGAAAGTTCTTTTCAGAGAAAAGATTTTTTACAGTTTTTTCGTCTAATTCTTTCGAAATATCTTCGTTCGATCTACTTTTAAGGAAGAGAGTTTCTTTTTTAAAAGTTCCTTTTATCTCCGTATCTGTTTCATTTTTTGTCGTCGAGAATTCGACTTCAAATGTACTCTTTTTGCCATTCATAGCGATCGTAAAGCTTTCGACGATCTTTTTTCCGTTAGTTTTAACACTTTTAAAAGAAATAGAATCTTTTATTTCAGGTTTTTCATAGTCGTTATTTTTTATGTTCGCATCTTTAAGTTTATTTTCTGCTATGATATAACTAGTTGTAAATAATATTGCTCCTATAAAAATAGCTCCTATTACGTAAAAAATCTTTTTGTCCACAGTACTCCCTCTTTCTTTTGGAACATTATATCATAGATTTTAGAAAGAAAAAAGGCTATCTAGCGAAAAATACTAGATAACACAAGAAGCTCAAAGTAATGATGGAACATATTATTCCATTTATAGTATCTTGTTTAGTGGATTTTCTTTCGATCCCTAAAGCCATCGTCGAAAATAGTCCACCGACTAATCCACCTATATGAGCCGAATTGTCTATATTAGGAATCATAAAACCTATCATTAAATTTAATAGTATAATAGGAAGTATCTGTGTTTTAAGGGCATTGTCTAAATATAGTCTGTAATGATAACCGAAATAGACGAGTGTTCCCATCAGACCGAATATCGCTCCGCTTGCACCTAATGATAGTCCAGAGAATCCGTTTACTACGCATGATAGTAGGTTACCTATTATCGCACTGAACAGATAAATGCTCAGGTATTTGGCTTTACCGATATAGGATTCTACTTGTCCACCTATGATATAAAGTGCGTACATGTTCATAAGTAAGTGAAAGATATTGACGTGCATAAAAGCCGCTGTAATCAGTCTATATATCTGTCCATTCACGACAAATCCTTTATTCAAGGCTAAACTCATAGCCAAGTCGAATCTTTCTGTCAATATCCCAATAGTAGTTACGATGAATAAAATGATGTTTATTGCGATGAGTACATGAGTTATTATGTTCGGCTTCTTACTGAATACTCTCTCGTATTCTCTGTTCTCTTCCTCTGTCTTGGTATTTATATCATTAGTGATGTTTATTACGAACTCAAGCCCATCGGTAGTATCTACTAGGTTATTCTTCAATTCTGGATATAAACTATTTATCTGTTTGTTCTTTTTTATGCCTTTGTTGGCATCTATAAAAACAGATTCTATCTTTTTTTCTCCACGTACTTCGACAGTCGAACCGACATCTAATAAAATATTTAAAGTTTTAACACTAAAACTCAGAGTCTTACGTTTTACTTGTCTTACGATATTTTCTATCTTGAATAAATCCAAATTCATCTGCTCGTTATTGTGAATATAGTTTCCGTTTATTCTTATAATCTTGTATGGAGCTTCTATGTTTTCAAGCCATATCTCGTTTTTGACGCCTTTTACAACGATCGGGGTGTAATTTTCAACCGTGATAAAGTAATGGGCGAGTTGCATAAGTATCATGTCTCGTTTATCTACATGGTTTTGTGTAATCATCTAGAACGACCTCTCTTCACTTAATATATTCTATAATAAAAGTCCGCCATTGTAAAGTGTTCTAGCATCAGTTGCAAACTATTTGTCAAGTAGCATGATCGGCGATTTTGCTTTAATAAAAGAAAAAGAAGAACTATTTTTCTTCTTCAGCAGTGACGCTTGTCGTATTGATGGCTTCTTTATTTTTATAGAAACCACATTCTGTACAAACTCTGTGTGGTTTAATTGATGCACCACAGTTTGAGCAAACAGTCATTCCAGGGACAGTTTTCTTTAAATGTGTACGACGCATTCTTTTTTTAGTTTTACTTGTTCTTCTAAATGGAACTGCCATATTTAATTCCCTCCTTTTATCTTACTCATCATCTTCGAGTATTTCCCAGCCTTCGCCATGTGTCGTTTCGAAAGTATCAGTTTCGTTTACCGCGCGAATGGGGATTTCCAGTAATATATTCTCCCATATAATTGGCAAAATATCAAGTGAATTTGAACTGTTTTTGTATTTCTCGACTAAATTGTTTATAAAATCTGAATATTTTATATCTAATTTCAACGGTACTGGTGTTTCATTGATCGAGCTTTTAAGGTTTATTCGACCTTTTATTTCGAGATCTATTTCGTATTCATCAGTTCCATTGTCGAGGATCGCTCCTTTTACATGGACTCTCTCGAAAGAAAGAATTCTGTCATCTTTGCAAGTACTCATGTCGACTTCTTCGTCGAAGTCTACTCTCCCCCTCGTGTTTAACGTTATTAAATTCAAATTCATAATCTTCTCCTATTTATTTAAGTATTCTATCAGTTCGTCTAGTGATACTGTCGTAGTATCTCTTGAACCCATGAGCCTGTAACTTACGACATTATCTGTGGCTTCCTTGTCTCCGAGTATCAACGTTACAGGTATTTTCTTTATTTGACTCTCACGCATCTTGTATGAAAGCTTTTCGTTTCTGTCGTCTAGTTCTACTCGGAAGCCTGCCTCTTTTAATTTTTCGTAGATGGATTTCGCATAATCTAAATGGATCTCGTTGTTGACAGGTATTACATAAACTTGTACAGGTGCGAGCCAAACAGGTAATATTCCTTTCGTCTCTTCAAGTAAGAATGCGACAAAACGATCTAAAGAACCGAGTATTGCTCTATGGATGACGACTGGTCTAGCTTTTTGTCCTTCTTCATTTATGTATTCTAGTTCGAATCTTTCCGGTAATTGATAGTCTAGTTGCACCGTCGATAAAGTTACGTCGTGTCCTATCGCACTTTTTACTTGGACGTCGATCTTAGGTCCATAAAATGCTGCTTCTCCTTCTTCTTCGTAGAATTCTGCTCCTGAGTTTTTAAGAATCTCTCTTAAAGCACTTTCGCTCTTTTCCCAAAGTTCATCGTTTCCGAAGTATTTTTCGGTATTTTCTTTATCTCTTAAAGATAACCTAAATTTATAGTTTTCAAAGCCGAAATCCTTATATACATCTAGAATTAAGTCGATTACGCCTTGAACTTCACTGGCAATCTGATCAGGTGTACAGAAGATGTGAGAGTCGTTTTGAGTGAAAGCTCTCGTTCTTTCTATACCACAGCAAGCTCCAGATGCTTCATATCTAAAGTCGTTTGCGATCTCGGCCATGCGAAGTGGTAAGTCCCTATACGAATGTAAAAAATTCTTGTATATCATCATGTGGTGAGGACAGTTCATCGGCCTCAAGACGTATGCCTCGTTTTCGAGTTCCATCATAGGGAACATGTCGTCTTTGTAATGATCCCAGTGACCACTCGTCTTATATAGTTCTACGTTTCCTAAAGATGGAGTCATGACGTGTTTATATCCAAGAGACAATTCTTTGTTCGTGATGTACTCTTGAAGAGTGTGTCTCAAGATGAAACCGTTTGGTAACCACATCGGTAGACCTTTTCCTACTAAATCCGCGAACATAAAGATGCCTAAGTCTTTTCCTAGTTTCCTATGATCTCTTTCTTTTGCTTCCTCTAAATCTTGTAAGTGAGCCTCCAGCTCTTCTTTAGTCGGAAAGCAAACTCCATATATTCTTTGAAGCATCTTGTTTTTAGCATCGCCCTTCCAATATGCTCCACTAAATTTTATCAGTTTGAAGTTTTTTAAAAGTTTTGTAGATTCGACGTGAGGTCCTCGACATAAGTCTGTAAAGTCTCCTTGAGTATAGCATGAGATGACTGTATCGGCTTCATCCATTCTACTTATCAAATCGATCTTGTATTCGTCGCCTTTGAACATTTCTAGTGCTTCTTCTTTGGAGATTTCATTTCTAACGATGTATTTTCCATCTTTGGCGAGTTTTTTCATTTCAGATTCGATCTTTGGAATGTCTTCTTCAGTGATCACTTTATCGCCTAAGTCTATATCGTAGTAGAAACCTTCGTCGACTACTGGTCCTACCCAAAATTTTGCTTCTGGATATAGATGTTTTACTGCTTGGGCAAGCATGTGTGCACAGCTGTGATTAAGCGTATTCAATTCTTTTTCTTCTTTAAAATTTCTCATCGTTTTTCCTCGTTTCTATTTTTTATAAAGTTAAAATGGCTTTTTTTGGAAGATGTTCTATCTTTCCTTTTAATGTTTTTAAATGTTCGTTCTTCCAAGAATTCGCCTCCTTTTCGGCATTTAAATTTTTGACTTTGGTAAACAAAAAGGACAGTACTCAAGGAGTGCGTTTAAATGCACGGTACCATCCTATTATTTAACTTTTATACTCTTTAACGGGAGTTATTCGTAGCTTATTAGCTCTTTCGAGAAGTAGTAATCTTAACAAGCCAGTTTAGTTTGCACCATCCACTAAATCTCTTTTGTCTCTAGCCTATTAAAATCGTGTCTTCCGTCAAAAATTTATAAACTGATTTTATCATATAAAATTCATATTATCAAGATCTTTGAAAAAAAGAAGAGTTTTATGCTCCCCAATTGTTTGTCGAATTGTCTGTCGAACCGACATCGTTAAAGTTTGATTGTGGAAAACCGTCATTTATGAAGTTGTTCGTTCCTGTCATCTGAGGTTGACTCTGATTATCTATAAAAGCTGGGTTTTGTTGAGGGATAGGTGCTTCCATACCCGGCATAGCATTCATCTGTCCTACAGAAGGTTGTACACCCATATTTGATTGTTGACCTATCGGTTCAGCGGGTGCTTGTGGCGGCTCTGCTGGCATTTGTAAACTTGCCTCTTGTGGAACAAAGAATGCAGGTTTAGGACCTTGTTGTATTGCGGTTTCATCTTTAGGCATAAATGAATTTTGTGATGGATTCTGTGCTTGATCAGTGGGCATGTTGGCAGTTTGCATATCTGGCATAACCATCTGTGGGTTTTGCATCGCATCGAAGCCTTGGCCGGTCGTCATATTCATGCCTACCATCGGATTTTGATTCACCATGTTAGTACTCTGCATACCTTCCATGTTTTGGATACCCATATTTGGCATCTGGTTCATACTCTGATTTTGCATGGCAAATTGGTCGTAGGAATTGCTCATTCCGTTCGTTCCATTCGGCATCGGTGGCATCTGATTAGTAGGTCCATTTGCAAAAGGATTTACTGCTGGGCCAGTTGTTCCTACAGTACCTTGGTTCATTTCGTAAGGGTTAATACTCTTTTCTGGCTGCGAATATCCTCCTGAAGTCGTACCTGCTGTATCTTGCATCGGTGGCATTACAGGAATGCCAGAACCATTTTGCATTTGTGCATCTGGTTGAGGTGGCATTGAAGGTCCTGCAACATTTGAGTTGTTTTGAACTACATTCGCCGCAGCATTCATATTGCTAGCAGCTTGAATGTCGCTGAACGTACTGGCTTGATTTCCCATTCCAAGATCTGTTCCACCTGGGTTGCTTTGCCCTTCACCCTTATTTATTAACTTTTTACCAGCATCTACTACGTTATTTACTAAACTGTTGAAAAATCCCATTTTAAACTTCCTCCTATTTTTGATTATAACAGTGTTTTCTAATAAGTGTCAATAAAAGCGTCACGTTAGACGCTTGCTTTACAAAAATTCACTCATTTTCATTCGACAGTTCTTTTATAATGTATACGATATCCAAAGCCTCTTTTGGAGATATAGAGTTCGGATCTAGCGATTCGATATAGTCTTTCAGTTTATTTGAGATGCCTGTAGTAGGTTTTGTTTTTTCTTCAAAATCGAAACTGATTTGACTCGTGTCATTCTTGATGCTTTGATCTTTTTTCTCATAATCTTCTAAAATTTCATTAGCTCTTTCGATTAAGGAGCTTGGCAGTCCCGCAAGTTTTGCAACGTGTATGCCGTAACTCTTGTCAACTGGACCGTTTTCGATCTTGTGTAAGAAATATACGTTTCCGTCTTGTTCTTTAGCACTTACGTGGACGTTTTTGATAGTCGAAATTTCGTTTTCTAATATAGTAAGTTCGTGATAGTGTGTAGAAAACATCGTCTTACACTTTATTTTTTTATTGATATATTCGAGGATAGAGGCCGCCAAACTCATGCCGTCGTACGTGGCGGTTCCACGACCGAGTTCGTCGAAGAGGATAAGGCTGTCTTTCGTTGCTCCCGAGATGGCGTTGTTCGCTTCTTTCATCTCGACCATGAACGTACTTTCTCCACTTACTAAATCGTCGGATGCGCCAATTCTCGTAAAAATCTTATCGAAGATAGGAATGTCAGCTCGATCGGCAGGTACGAACGACCCCATTTGAGCTAAGATTACTATGATCGCCATCTCCCTCATGTAAGTGCTTTTTCCGCTCATATTCGGTCCCGTGATGAGGAGAGTATCTATTTCATTCGGCATTTTTATGTCATTTGGCACATACTCTTTGTCACTTACGTGTTCGACAACTGGGTGTCTTCCATTTTTTATATCGACGACATTGTTGTCGTTTAAGATCGGTCTTGATAATCTCAATTCTTCACTGGCAATAGATAGGCTTACTAGAGCATCTATTTCACTTATGTTTTGGGCTAAATTCATAAGTTTATGCACTTGTTTTTTTGCCTTAGAACGTATTTCGGTGAAAAGCGAATATTCTAATTCTATGATCTTTTCTTCCGCATTGAGTATCAAACTCTCTTTTTCTTTTAATTCGGGACTTATGTACCTCTCTGCGTTTACGAGAGTCTGTTTTCTAATCCAACCGAATTCATCTTTTATTTTGTCTTTGTTGGAATTGGTAACTTCTATGAAATAACCGAATACTTTGTTATAACCGACTTTTAAATTTTGAATTCCCGTCAGCTCTTTGGCCTTTTGTTCAATAGAACTTATAAAATCTTTTCCACCTGAACGAATTTTTTTTAGTTCGTCTAGTTCAACGTCATAGCCGTCTTTTATTAAATATCCGTCACGAAGAGTGATGGGAGCATCTTCGTTTATTCCATTTTCTATCGACTGGAACAGTTCTTCAAAAGTGTCTATATTGTATTCAAACTCTAGCTTTTCGATCAACATTTTTATAGTGGGAAGTACTCTTAAAGAGTTTTTTAGTTGCAAAAGATCCCGAGCGTTTGCACTTCCACACGTGATTTTTCCACATAACCTCTCGATGTCATAAACCTCGTATAAAGCGTCCAAGAGTTCGCTTCTTTCTAGAAAGCTTTCATTCAATTTTGCAACTTTATCGTATCGAGCTTCAATTTTACTTTTATTTCTTAAAGGTTTCAACATCCATGCTTTAAGGCGTCTAGAACCCATGCTCGTCTTACATTTGTCGATCAACCACAACAATGAATTTTGTCTTTCTTTCATCCTGAGAGTCTCAAATAACTCTAAGTTTCTTATAGTGTGGATATCCATGTTTAAATATTCATCTGCATCTTGAACGTTGACTTTATCAAAATGACTTATGTCTTTTAGTTCGATTATACATAGATAATATAAGATATGTCGTATTCCCTTGATGCTTTTTAGATCGAGACCTTCAGTAAATGGAAGCTCTTTATCGTAAAGTTCATCGAAACGCGAAGTATCTATTCCATATACATTTTTAAGCGTGTTTTCTAATTTTGCATTTACTTCGTTGTTCATGACAACTTCTTTAAATCCATTGTTGATGATTATATTTAACAATTTAGTTTCATCTTTATCGATAGTACAGGTGTTCAGTTCTCCTGTCGAGATGTCAGCATACGTCACTACAAAACTAGAAGGGTATTCTAAAATGCTTCCCAAGTAGTTAAAGTCTTTGTTATCTAAAAATTCTAGATCAGTCATCGTTCCTTTACTTATGACTTCAGTCACTTCTCTTTTGACCATGCCTTTGGTCGTTTTTGGATCTTCCATCTGTTCGCATATCGCGACTTTGAATCCTTTACTCAAAGCTTCTTGAATATAGGTTTTAATCGAATGGTGTGGTGCTCCACACATCGGAATTCGTTCTTTTAAACCGGCATTTTTTCCCGTCAATGTAAGGCCTAGTTCCCTACTGACGATTTCAGCATCTTCAAAAAATAATTCATAAAAATCTCCGAGACGGTAAAAAAGAAGAATCCCTTGGTAATTCTTTTTAATATCATAATATTGCCTCATCATCGGGCTCAATTCTTCATAGTTTACTTCGCTCATTTTCATAGTCTGTACCTCATCGATTAATTATTATAATAGAATGCCATCTAAATTACAAGTAATTTAAAAAGTGTGAGTGAAAAGATTTGATTAGTATGTGATAATGTCTTAAGTGTTAGTATTTGATTATGTCCCAAAACTAATATACAATATGTCACTTGAGGTGACGAAATGAGAAAGGTTGAATTAAGAATGAATGAACAATTAAAATATGATGTGATCAAAGAACTTGTTAATCACAATGGAAATAAAAACAGAGCTAGTAAAAAGCTCAATCTATCCATACGGCAAATTAACCGTCTAAAGAAACTATCAACTATACTCTAGCAATTCTTACTCCTAGAAAAATTGATAATGGAAACTCTATTAAGTTTAAAAATGAATACTATCAACCATATCTAAATGGAGAACTTAAATGCTTTCTTCCTAAAACAAAATGCCTTGTCATACAAGCCTTTGATGAAGCGTTACTAGTAACTATTGATGAGCAAGTTTATGAATTAAAAAAACTAGAAAGAAATACAAAAGTTTCAAAAGAATTTGATGAAGTAATAGCTGAAAAAAAAAAAGAAAAGAAAAAATACATTCCACCTATGACACATCCATGGAAAGTTTCTTCTTTTCAAAGACAAATAGAAATGTCTCACACTTCTCATCAATATGTTTAAGCGGATTTTTATGCCGAAAAAACTTTTGACCAAGTAAAGAAACATTTGATACCTTTTTAGGAGTTTAATTATTAATTTTCATTTTTTGAAAATTGATAATTAATACGACGTTTAATCAATAAAATGTTTCTGCTTGTCAAAAGGAAATTGGAATAAATTTTTCCGCTTATGTTTATAAAAATTTAGGACATTTTCAAAAACTATTGACAACAAAAATCGTCCAAGGAACCACGCCAAATCGCCAAAAAGAAAGCTTCTAGACATTTCTCTTTAAAGAAAAAAGATTCTAATTTAAAATTAGAAAATCTTTTACATTTGCATAGGAGTTCCTGTCACTGGTTCGTGAGAAGACTCCTCAGTTGTTGCTTCGATACCCGCTGTAGTTAAAGCCCTTTGTATCGCTACTAAATCTTCTGTTAAATTGGAATGGTCGATGAAACGGTTTATACCTTCTACGATACGCTGTTCCACCTGAGCAACTCTTTTAATCATTTTCCCCGATGCTGGAGTACAACCGAATGTACTACTCGGTTCGGTTCCTTGCATTTCTTCGACATAGTCTTTTGCTATTTGAAATAGCTCTACGATTTCTCTTTCACACCCGTCATAAGGAAAACTTAAAACCCTTTTAATCGTATTATAAACATCCTTGAGATTTCCGTCTTTGATATTCGCAATTTCTGAAAGTCCTAAAAACTCCAATCGGTCTTCTAATCTCTGCTCCATATACTCCTTAACAGAGGCATATTTCATAGAGTCAGACGCCGATTTCGAGTAAATACTTAGCTCAAGTTTTGTCAACGTACTTAAAAATTGAAATCTGTCGACTTCCCCTTTTTTTAAAGCTTCTTTATAGTCTTGTACTAGATGATACAACGCCTGCGCTTCACAAGAAAAATCGGCTTCACGATGTTTGTCCATATAAGAGCTCGCCTTTTTGATACATCTTAAAAAAGCTTCTTGGGTCAAATCCTTTTCGTCGAGAGTGACACTTAGATTTTCGGTTTTTTCTTTTTCTTTCCCCACAGCATCTACTAGTTCACTATACAGTTTTTCGAAAGAATCATTGACGAAATTGTTGTTTAATGCGAATCCTCCACCGAGAACTCCACCTAAACTTAGAGCCACACATCCTGCAGAAATTTTAACAAGTATCCAATCATCCATAAAACCCAAAAGCATACTAAAAAACAAGCTTATCAAAGAACAAATGAATGAAAGGACCATAGTTACCATAAAATTCTCTTTACCAAAAAAACTTCGAAACGGATGTCTAATTTTCATTATCTCTTTACCAAAAAAATCTCTTAATCCTTCTCTATTATTAATGATATAATCATACAGTTCGCTTATAAAAGACTCATCGCGTTGTCCCAAATTACCATTTTTAAAATAAGCCCATATAGCATTCAAATAGGTACCTATTTTCTTGATGTTAGATTTTAGATTTTTTATATTTTCCTTTGTTTTCTCGGATACCTCTGCATAATCTTTTAACAGTGAATCCAGGATAGCTTTAAAGACTTCGTCTTGATAAAGACTGAGTGCAATTTCATAGTCCCATGTTTCAAAAGAGTACTCTGCACTACTTTTAGAAAATATAAAACACTCCGTATGCAGAATGCCATCTTCAAATTTAAATTCTTCAACGAAATCACCAGAATCGATGTTAGCTTTCCATCTTCTTTGAAACTCAAGATATGGAAGAGTCATGTATTTTACCAATGGCTCTTCAAACTCAGTATTTGTATAAGCTTCTACAATACCACTTTTATTTCTCTTATATATGATTATTTCTCCATCGTTATGGCCTTTCGTTAGATAATATTGCATACGTACCGCTTCCTTTTTCAAATATTATACAGTTTTTCTTGAAACCGTCAAGTCCTTAAAAATTTAAGTTTAGGTATTTTCTGAAAAACATGGGAGCTCGACCATAAAAAAATAAAAATTAATGTTGACAATATTGAGAAAATAAAAATTATTTCACGATATGCTCGGACACTTGAAGTGCCCGTTTTTTCTAATATAAGATTAGATTATGACTATAGCCTCAATTCTAACTGAATAAACTCACTTTTTTCTATATGTTGCCATTGTTTAAGACCATCATGAGCATAGGCTAATATATTTTTTATACCTTTTGCTATTTGACTTAACCACACTATGCTTTTTTGCTTAAGTGATTTACTTGCATATATTATCTTTATCGTAAGTAGATTCTTGTTGATTTTATCTGCTATAAAGGCTATATGCCCTAAATGTATTGTAAGCATCATATTTAAGTTATTCATACTCTTTATGGTTCTTACTCTCATATTTTCAAAATCTTATAAATTATACTACTCAAATTTTGAAACAGCCTTTAGCCATGATGAAAAAATCAATTGAAAAAAAATGTAATGTCACATCAAGTAACATTTATGATAATACATCAGGTATTGATTTTAGCACTGTCTATGCAGATTATGATTACTCACCCCTTACAATCTAGAACAGAGCGTATTTTTTTATAAATTGTATTAAAACAAAAAGGAGCATATCACTCCATTATATACTTTTTTCTTCTATTGTTTATCATCACCGGAAACCGGAGTTATGGTTAAGGGGTGCTCTGGTCCTATTAGTCCTCTTTTTTGCAATTTTTCAATATACAAGTCATCTTCGTTCTGTGAAACAGTATCCTCTAAAAAGGGCAATGCATAAATGTCCAGTTCCAGTGCTTTTTCTTCTTTAATCCATTCGTTTAATATCTTAAATCGATTTTCATATAATAAAGGAATCAAATCCATAGCCAAAGAAAGATGTGGATAACCGTTTTTTATGATGAATTCGAGAAATTCTTTTACGGCTTTTTCAAAATTTTCATAATCTTCATATCCAAAATGTTGAAGAGATTGTATCTTTTCTTTTGCTTCTCGAAATAATGCCAGATAGCTATCATTTTCGTAAAGGAAATCTATTCTTTGATTTAAAGGCATTTTCCCAAATATTTCCATAAAGAATCCTATTATACTGATGTTACCGTTTTCGTATAAAGCGCTAAACTCTTTTCGTGCTTCTTCCGAACGAACCAGGTGTGCGAGCAATAAATCCCTCGGTTGCGCTTTGAGGCGTATAAGCAAATATGTCTGTATAATTGTTAAACAGTCAATAGTTTCTTTTTGTAACTCGAAATCTTCGATGAATTCAACACATCGAAATACTTCTTGTCGAATAAAGTCCGCATTTAAACTGTTTATAACGTGTAGAATTACTTTATCGAACTTTTTTCCATTGCCATTTTTTCTAAAAATATGTCTCAACCCCCAGTAATCTACTTTTGTTTTTGTCATCAGTGTTCCTCTTTTCTTGAGTGTTATTATAAACAATATAATGGGTTTTGACAAGAAAAAGTCTAATAATCGCCTTTTTATAGTGATTAGTATATGATAATGTCTTAAGTGTTAGTATTTGATTATGTCCCAAAACTAATATACAATATGTCACTTGAGGTGACGAAATGAGAAAGGTTGAATTAAGAATGAATGAACAATTAAAATATGATGTGATCAAAGAACTTGTTAATCACAATGGAAATAAAAACAGAGCTAGTAAAAAGCTCAATCTATCCATACGGCAAATTAACCGTCTAAAGAAACTATCAACTATACTCTAGCAATTCTTACTCCTAGAAAAATTGATAATGGAAACTCTATTAAGTTTAAAAATGAATACTATCAACCATATCTAAATGGAGAACTTAAATGCTTTCTTCCTAAAACAAAATGCCTTGTCATACAAGCCTTTGATGAAGCGTTACTAGTAACTATTGATGAGCAAGTTTATGAATTAAAAAAACTAGAAAGAAATACAAAAGTTTCAAAAGAATTTGATGAAGTAATAGCTGAAAAAAAAAAAGAAAAGAAAAAATACATTCCACCTATGACACATCCATGGAAAGTTTCTTCTTTTCAAAGACAAATAGAAATGTCTCACACTTCTCATCAATATGTTTAAGCGGATTTTTATGCCGAAAAAACTTTTGACCAAGTAAAGAAACATTTGATACCTTTTTAGGAGTTTAATTATTAATTTTCATTTTTTGAAAATTGATAATTAATACGACGTTTAATCAATAAAATGTTTCTGCTTGTCAAAAGGAAATTGGAATAAATTTTTCCGCTTATGTTTATAAAAATTTAGGACATTTTCAAAAACTATTGACAGTAATTTAAAAAGTGTGAGTGAAAAGAATTCGAAAAAATTTTTACATGTCATACATTTCTTCTAAAATGTTCAAATGATAGGCTAAATATTCTACAAAATTCGCCGAATATTTTTCTTTAAGTTTTTCGAATTTCT
>CASRZA010000004.1 GCA_949439935.1 uncultured Bacilli bacterium | reverse complement strand
CGAAAAAAACCTCAAATGAGGTTTTAAGAGTTTTTTGGTAATTATGCTTTTTTGATCTTTTTAGGTAAAGCAATTAACCATTCAGTAGCGATCGTGACAGCCCTGAATACGTGTTTTGCCAACCCTACTAATAAAAGGCATATATATAACGTTTGGAAAGATAGTGCTTCGTTTAAACTGAAAAGATCTTTAAATAACAGTACACTTAAAGTCATTCCTACCGTACATGTTACCCATATACAAGTTTTAAAAATGTCCATAGGTTTACTTATGGAATAAAGTACCAAAAGCCCTACTATTCCTAATAGTATCGTCGACGCTGTAGAAATTTCGTCCATGTCTATATCGAAAAGAATCCCTGCTAAGACCATCATGATGACGAGGATAGTATTCGTCACTCCGCCTGGAAGGGCTTTGGCCATTATGTTTCCTATGAAGTTGCCTTTGATCAGTTCTGTGTTAGGTATCTGCGAAAGTAAAAGTCCTGGTATTCCGATCGTAAACATAGAAATTAGTGAAATCTGAGATGGTTTAAGTGGATATCGAATGGCAAAGAATATCGATAAGAATGCCGTTGCTAGAGAGAAGATATTCTTTACTAAGAAGAGGCTTCCCGATCTTTGTAAGTTGTTGACTACTTTTCTACCTTCTCTTACGACTGCTGGCATTTTTCCAAAGTCTGATTCGAGTAAAACGAGTTGACTAGTTTGAACTGCAGCATCTGAACCAGAGGCCATCGCAATGGAACAATCTGCGTCTTTCAACGCGAGGACATCATTGACTCCATCACCCGTCATAGCGACGGTGTGACCAGCTTTTTTTAGCGCGCGAACGAGTTTTCTTTTTTGTTCTGGAGTAACTCGACCGAATACAGTATATTTTATAGCTGCCTCTTCTAATTCTTCGTCTGTTTTAATCGTACGCATATCTAAATACTGACTAGCATTTTCTATTTTCGCTTTTTCTGCGATTTTGGAGACGGTCAGAGGATTGTCGCCGGAGATGACTTTGATATCGACCCCTTGCTTGTAAAAATACTGGAATGTCTCAATTGCTTTTTCTCTTATAGGATTTTCTAGTACTATCAAAGAATATGGTTCCACTTTTCCAGTCAATTCATTTCCATCAGGAACTGAAGAGGACTTTCCAAATGCTAGTACTCTATAGCCGACTTTGTTGTATTCTTCTATTTTATCTCTGTAGTTTTCATAGTTGGAAGAAAGGAGAATATCTGGCGCTCCCAGTACCAACGAAATGTCTTCAAACTCGACCCCGCTGTATTTATATTTTGAGGAAAATCCGGCGACAGAACGCGCTTTTTTTCCCGTGTTGCTTGTGAAGTGTTTTTTTATTGCTTCCATAGTGATGTTGTCGTTGTTTTGTGCTGCAGCAAAGTCTCCGATCAAATTTGTCAATTTTTCTGTATCTATTCTTTTATTCACATGATAGACGTCGACAACTTTCATCGTTCCATCTGTAATCGTTCCAGTCTTATCGACACATAACGTATCGACGCGTGCGAGTGTCTCGATCGATTTCATGTCATGTAGTAAAACTTTTTCGGTCGCGAGTTTCATCGCACTGATGACGAGAGTCACACTTGCAAGTAGGAATAGGCCTTCTGGTATCATACCTAAAATCGCTGCGACCATCGCTTCGATGCTTATCTTAGCATTCTCTCCCAGAACGAAGAACTGTTGATAGAAAAGGATTGCTCCGACTGGAATGATGATTATTCCGACGGTCTTAACGATCTTATTTAACGACCTTATGATCTCTGATTGTTCCCCTGTCTTGATAGCTTTCGCTTCGAGTGTCAATTTAGATATGTAAGAGTCTTTTCCAACTTTATCAAGGCGAGCATAACATTCTCCTGAGACGATGAAACTTCCTGACATCAAGGTATCTCCGATCGATTTGTGTATCTCATTTTCTTCTCCTGTCAAAAGTGATTCGTTGACTGCGACATGTCCTTCTATCACCTTACAGTCAGCAGGAATTTGGTTCCCAGCTTTGAAGATGACGACGTCATCTTTGACAAGTTCATGTACAGAAATTTCGACCTCTTTTCCATCTCGGATGGCAACTGCACTAGGCGTATTCAGCATCGTCAAATTGTCTAACACTTTCTTCGCACGAAGTTCTTGGAAGATTCCGATGAGCGTATTGGCGATTATTATCGGTAAGAACGTTAATTCTTTAAACGATCCTACTACGATTAACAGTATCGAAATTATCAAAAAAACGAGATTGAAATACGTGCATAGGTTGGATGTGACGATCTGTTTCGTCGTTTTAGATGGTGGATTTATAGCTACGTTTACTTGTCCGTTTAGAAAGCGAGTCTCAACTTCTTTCGATGTCAATCCTATAATTCTATTATCCTTTTCTATTTGCTCAGTCTCTATATTTTCTGTCATTTTCTATTACTCCTAAACCTTTTTTATAATTAAAAAGAATTACAATTCGTATTAATTATAATTCTATAGTTTTGTCGTTGTCAAACATTTTGACTATCGGTTTACAATATTTATTCGGGCGAAAACTGGTTTTAAAATTCTTTCATATTTATATTTTAATGATTTAAAATATCGTTCTTTTTAAATGCTTTATTACATTCGAGGGTCTCTAAAGCTACTGTTAATTGCTATTGTTGTTGAAAGAGTTTGAAATACCACTGGAAACTTCTTGGTATTTTGTAACAGCAGCATTGATTTGACCTTGTAGAGATTTTTCTCCTTCAGTTAGATATTTGAAAATTTTATGAATTTCACCACTGATGTTGACAAAGCATTTTTGTAAAGCATCAGCTTGTCCGTGACCTATGAATGCGCTTTCTGCATCAAGATTGTTGGCAAGTGCCTGTAATTCTGATTTGATGTTCTCTTCGACTTGACCTAGTTTGTTGGCTATATTTGTTGCTTGTTTTTCGTCTATGAGGACACTTCCAGCATTCTCTGGCTGAATGTCAGACACGTTTAAGGTTAATATTACCTCTTCAAGTGTTGCAAGCACTGGTGCTTGTCCACCAGTGTTTTCAGCCCAATTTTGACCTGCTGCTTGTATAGCTGCTCTAAACAAATCGAAAGCTTGAGTAATATTAGTTCCAGAGTCTTTTACTATATCTGCAAATCCTTCAAAGAAAGTAACTGCTTCTGGAGCATACCATACCGTCGACATAGGAACGATTATGTCACTGTGTAACCTTTCTACAATATTTCTTCCAGCTTCTTGAGCTGTGTTATTGATTACATCTCTCAAAGCGTTAACTTGCTCGCAGTTGTAACCTGTCATTTCTGATCCTCCGAATCCGAATAAACCCATTTTTGTCATTAGAGTCCTACATTGTTCTTTCTGACAGCTAAGAAGATGAGTTCTGTCGCATTTCTGATATCCGTATTTGCGATTATTTGGTTGTTGTCATAAGGCTGACTCGTCACTTTGTTGACGAGCGTGTATTCGGCATTTATGTCTAGAAAACTGCCCGTTAAGTCAGAGATAGATTTCGCTAAGAGTTTTTTGACCTTCCACATGATCTCATTTATCGGGATGAAGACGTCGAAAGCGTAATCGAGTTCTGGTACGATCAAACGGACCAACACTTTGTTATTCTTCATCGTTTTGTCCCTCCTTTGAAAGAGTCTTAAACTCTAAAAGCTTTATGAGTTCGGCATTACTTTCAGATATGTAGAAGCCGAAATTGTTTGGATAATCGGCACTCATCTCTTTTGTTATCCTCGTCATCCTAAAACTCTGTTGTTCACCTAAACCTCGCCCTATCCATAACCCGTCGGTATTATTTTTGATCTTAGAATACCACATGTCTAAGTCTAGCGATTTTAAGTTCTTAGCACCGTCGCACATTATCATCATGCTATTCTCGGTAGTTTTAATCGAACCGAATAACTTTTCGATTTTCGCAGGATCTGCCTTCGACTTAAGCTTTTCTAAACCATAGAAAATATATAATATGTTGAATTTTTTATTTTCAGGATTTTCCTCGATCGCGATAAGTTTATCTAAACATTCATCGAAGGCTGAATCGAAGTAGCTAACTTTTCTGTTGTCGTAGACTTTGTCTTTGACGCTCGGCAGCGATTGCATCGTATCTACGAAGAAGACAGTGAGTCCATTTATTCTCATGAGTACATCTACGAGAGAATCCATAAAGTTGTCGATATTCGACAATTTGTTAGATGCGATAGTCGTCGCCGCATAGGCTGTAAAATCGTATTTTACTGTCTCTAAAGATTCTTTCGAAATACCTATAGGAACTTTATTTAACGACGTGATATCTTTTGCAACTAAGTCAAGAGTAACCCTTTCTGGAAGTGCAGGTATAGCTCTAGCAGAAGTGCTGTCCAAGTTTTTGATCTTTTCTGACACTTGGTAGATATATTCGTTCAAGTTCATTTCTTCTGGAACTATAGATGCCGTTTGGAATTCGTGTATGCCGTCTGTAGAGGCCAGACCTCTTCCTTGAATATCGCGAGGTCGAGTCTTCGATTTGGTGTTGAAAACTCCATAATAGTCGGATGAATCTGCGAGGTGAAGTGCATATTTGTTATTAAACGCTTGTGATACTCGACGACCGAGCGACGCTGTAGAATTGCAAGTGATCAAGAAAGTTATTCCGTATCGTTCACATTCTCTCGCGATCGACGAAATGTCTTCATAGATAGTATTATAGATTTCGGTGAGTCCTTCGTAATTGTTTATGACGAACATGATCTGTGGAAGTTTTTTCTCGTTTCTTGAATTGTATGCTTCTAGTGTTCCACCGAATGGGATCAACTTTTTCTTGCGCGATTTGACTTCTTCCATAATTAGTTTGAATAAATTTTTTAGTCCTTCGTCGTCACCTAGATAGACCATGCCTCCGACTTGAGGGAATCCACTGAATATTCTAAGTTGCTCTGAACCGTAGTCTATCGCATAGATGTTAATCTCTTTGGAACTGTGGGTTTTACATATCGAATAGAGAATGGCATTTAGGATGTTCTCTCTTTCAATTTCGTCGTTTCCGTATATTACAGTATTTCCTTCTTTTGCTAAATCGTATGTAAGCAAGTTCTGTTCTTGTCTTTCCGGTGCATCGTATTCTCCTATGATAGCACGGACGTCGTAAGCAACTGGCTTAAAGTTGTATTTTTTCTCGAGGTTGTCGACTAAGATGATAGGATCGATGGCGTTTAACCACAGACGACGAGCTCTTTTTTTCGTCATATTTGATACTTCGATGATATTTTTCATTATGGCAGCGATCTGTTCTCCTTGAGCTTCGATTTTGATGTTGGTACCCGATTGGATACTTTTGATCGTGTTTCCATTGTCGTCTATAAAGTTGACACTTTTGTCGACCTGTTTGACTATCTTCTCACTCGGATAATACTTTGCTCCACACCAGGCAGATTGTCCTAGGGCGAAGTATTCGTCATATCCTACTTGTAGGTAGAAACGTCCCGTCTGCTTAATGCTCGCGGCTTCTGGACGTTTTAACATCTCTTTACTGTCTTGAGCATCTTGAACTTTAAGACAGACTCTGAATTTTGTGTTCGACCATATTTGGTCGTTTACTACTCCACTCGGTTTTTGGGTTGCCAGTATCAGGTGGACTCCTAAGCTACGTCCTATACGAGCGACGCTTATCAGGTTGTCCATAAAGTCTGGCTGTTGGCTTTTTAACTCTGCGAACTCGTCACAGATGATAAAAAGGTGTGGGACCGGTTCGGCAAGCCTTCCTTCTTTGAAATATCTTTGATATTTGTAGATATCGATCGTGCTTTCGCCTAGGCGATCGCGAGCTTCGTTGAACATTTTTTGACGACGTTTTATTTCACTGTCTATACTGACGAGAGTACGATCCATCTCTGCTTTATCCAAGTTTGTGATCGTTCCTGCCAAGTGTGGTAAAGAGATTCCTGTCGCTTTGTTTTCGAACGCACCGGCGAGGCCTCCACCTTTGTAGTCGATCAAGATGAACGCGACGTCGTCTGGGCTATAGTTGACAGCCATCGATAAAATGTACGTGATGATGAATTCGGATTTTCCTGACCCCGTCATACCGGCGATCAGTCCGTGAGGTCCATGGTATTTTTCATGGAGGTCTAAGTACATCATACTGCCCTCTTCGTCTAAACCGATTTCGGCTCTAAGACTGGTCGTCGAATCGTTCGTATCCCATCTATTTAAAATGTTAAGTTGTTCTACTTTTCCTACGCGTTCCATCTCGAGGAATGTGACCGTATCTGGCAGTTGTTTGTTTCCTTCTTCGAATTCGATCGGAATGTTAGAGAGCAATCTCGTGACTGCAAGCATGTCTATGTTACCGTTTACTTCATCTTTAAATGGCACCATCTCTTGCGATTCGAACGAGTTTTTAAGTATAGTCGAAGAGTTGGTGTCTAGGTTGATGAAATTTGCACATTTGCTAGGTAGCTTACTCAGCTGTTTTTCGAGTATCAATAGGCTGAACCCTACGTTTGCGTCCATCTCGGTTAAAGTCTTGGCGAATTGGTGTCTTCTTATCTGTGAGTAATTGTCAGTGATGATGACATAGTAAGGTTTAAATAGCCTAGTTTCACCCTCGGATAATTGTATCCTGTTTTGAAGTTCCATGTTGAGATAGTCACATAAGTTTTTTGCACCTTCTACCGACGAAGAGAAAAATCTCATCTGTAGGTCGTTCGAAAAACAATGCTTCAAGTAGCGAGTGTATGCCAGTTTGCCTTCGTTCGACGGTGTCGTTATGACAACTAACTTTATATCTTCGTAACTGTAAAAAGTTAAAAGTTGTAAAATTATGTTGTTGAGCATGTTATGGCATTTCTCGTTTTCACCCATGATCGCGGTGATTTTATTTTGAAATAGCGAATAACTGATCGGTACGTCGGGAATGTATTTAAATTCTTTCACTAAAAGGTCTGCTTCTCTTTTTAAATCGTCTTCGTCGATCGTAAAACCTTCTTTTGGATAGTTTATTTTGACGTCTAAAAGCTCGTTTCCTACACCTACGCGAACTTGTAAGAAGTCGTTTTGGTCGACTCGCCTATCCCAAAATCTCGCGCGAGCCGTCTGAATGATGTTCAGGCATTCGGAAATCGGGATCAAATTTTCAAAGAGAATCTCTTTTTGAAGTTTCTGTTCTGTCTCGAGTTCTTCTCTTTTCTTATTTAAGTATTTTGTATATTTATTTATAAGCTCTCTTTTTCGCCGTGCCTTTATCACCTTGTTGAACATTCTAGTTAGCGTCGGCCAGAGGATCGTCGAAGCGAGCATCGCGATCGAAGAAACGATCGAAGGCAGGGCTTGCTGAAAGGTAGCCGTGCCTGCCGACACTCTCGAGAGTGTGTTCAGAAGCATCATTCCAGAGACTAATCCCATCGTAAGCATAGGACCAACCGTCAATAAAAGAGGCATCTCTTGCTCGCCTTCTTGGCGCGGCGGTGGACTCAAATCGATCTCTTTAGTCTTTATTATTCGTCTAATCCTAGGTGCTTTAGAAAAGTACTGTTCTTTTGAATATAATTCTTTATCTTTTATTTCTAAATCTTGTGGCTCATTTCCATAGGATAATTGATAAGACGAGAGATGGGCCGAACTGAAATTGCAACTCATCCAGTTGCTAGGATTATTTAGAAGAAGAAATCCGTTTAATATCATTATCTTAAGACCATAGACGTTTAATTGATCGCCACTTTTGACGATGTGACTAGTCGTGTTAGGTTCTACTACTGCGTTGTTTAGATAGATAGGACAAGTTCCCGTATCTAGCATTATATAGTTTCCTTCCATCCTTATTTTACCGGCGATACCTTTTACATAAGGACAATTGAATTTGACGTTGCAAGAGGAGTCGTTTCCTATGACTAGATTTATTTCTTTAGTGAAGCTATATGGCAAAAAACTGGGGTCAAAAGTATCTGTCACGAATATCAAATATTCTATCCCTGCTCTTTTGATGACATAGTAATTGTTTTTTTCGAGACGTATCCGACCTTGCACCATGCCGTTTGACATGACGCTTACTTCGGAGGTCGAATAGATATGCCATTCTGAGTCGAGAGCTTCGATGTTGATGAGTTTAGATTCTTCCATAGGATCTTCATCGAAATTGAAGTTACCTGATACTTTTTGAGGTATCGTGAAAGACAAGATTTTATTTTTTAAGTATAGATATATTTTCATCGCCATACACTCCCGTTTATTCTAATAAAAATTATAACACAGTTTAAAAATAAATAAAAGAAAAAAGCAAGGATTTTTCTTGCTCGCTTATAATGTTATAACCCAGTTCCAGATCCCGTAACCTTGTATTCTTCGCCACTCGGTTTGAATGAGAAGAAACTCGATCTTAGAACGTAGTCTTTTTTAAAGGTCGGACTAGATCCCGCGAAAAGGTCTTCGTATTCATCTTCGTTTTTAGAATCGTAATTTTTTAGGTAGACTCTATAATCGACAGAGCATGAGAATTCAACATCATCAGATATACCTTTATAGCAATAGTCGATGTTATCTACTTCTATCTTTTCGAGAAGCTTTTTTAAGTTCTCGCTATTTTCGACAGAATTTTTGATGTAATCCGGCAAAACACCATTTAACTTTTTGATGAAATCGTCGTTCTTTGTACTTTCGTAATACATGGTATAGATATCCTCATGATATAATCCATCTTTTAATAGGATATAATCTTCTCGATAGTATGCGTCCTTTTTTAATGTATCCAAAGTTATTCTTTTGTTATTTACTGTGTATTTCCCACTGTCTGTACTATGGCTGCCGTCGTTTTTCACAGAGTACTTAGTGAAGTTACCTTTGGATGGAAATGATATATAACTATCTGTATTCATCGTGACGAACTTTTTACCTTGAACTATATCTTTTTTAGACGGCTTAGTTGAAGACTCTTCATTATCCATATCTGTGTCTTTATCAGTGTCACTTACTGGCGGTTCAGGCTTATTTGTTGCAGTCTGTTTTGTTCCGACGAAATAAGCTACTCCTATCAAAATTATTGCAAATGCTATCGAAATTATGATTACTATTTTCTTTTTTTCCACAAACTTTTCCCTCTTTCTTGCGCTTAGTATATAAAAAAGAGATTACAAATTCAATGGCAAACTGTCTTATTAACATTATATTTACAATTTCAGATGTTTATATTTTTTATCTTAGTTTACCTAAAAAGGTTTCTCGTCCTCGTCGTAAGTTAATGTGTATATAATCGTTGTATTTTATTTTAATGAGTTCATCGTTTAATTCAAATGATAATTTTACTGTGTTATCTTTTGCATCTTCTAATCGTATATGACCTTACTTTCAATCTCAGTAACAAAAAAGTTTTCCGTATCGTATACTTCAAAATATATAAATTGTTCATCTTGGTGGTCATAAGGTTTACCTAATATTCTCGATTGAGAAAGATTCCGACGTCACAATTTTTTTCGAATCCAGCACCGAGATTGATATATCCCTTTTTTTGACTTTCTTCGTTTTCAAAATTTAAACGTTGTATCCTTTCTTGCCATCTTTCGTAAAATCTCCTACGAATAGTTCTTGTAAAGTAGTAGCAAATGGACGTCCATTAATAGTTAGCATATTATAGTTCCTCTTTTCTTTCAAGTCTATTATACTACTTTATTAGAAAAAAAAGTAAATCACTAGTTAATTTACTTAATCGATATCAATGAGTTCGTATTCCTTCGTACCAACACTCAATTTTTCAGCCGTTTCTAAAATGTGAAATGCTTTCTTCTCTTCCATTCTTGCGATTATTTTTTCTTTGCCAACATCATCGCTTTTATAGATCATATCGACACATGCCTGATCGATTGCGACTGGGTCAAGGCTTGCAAGGATTCCTATATCTTTCATGCAAGGTAAAGAGGCGTTCCCGTCGCAGTCACAATCGACGGAGAGATTGACCATCGCGTTTATATAGACAATTTTGCCTTTGAAGAACTCGTGAACACTCGAAGAAGCATCACCCATCGATTTTACGAAGAACTCTTGGTCTGTTTCCATCATGTCCCCATCAGGGTCGCCTGCGCAGTGTATGTATTTTTTTCCGTATGAAGAAGCACATCCTATTGAAAGTTGCTTTAATGCACCTCCAAAGCCGCCCATCGCATGACCTTTAAAGTGAGATAAAACGAGCATTGAGTCGTAGTTGACCATGTTTTTTCCGACGTAGTTTTTCTTAATGACCGTTCCGTTTGGAATCTCGAGTTCGATGTCTGGACCTAGAGAGTCCATGATGTCGACGTCGAAGTAGTTGGACCAACCGTGATCTTCCATCAATTTCATATGTTTTTCTGTAGTATCTCTTGAGAATCCTGGATAGGCAGTATTACATTCGACTACAGTTCCTTTCACGTGTTCTATTAAGGGTTTTACAAATTCGGGTTTGAGGTAGTTTCTATTGCCTCGTTCGCCTGAGTGTAGTTTGACCGCTACCTTTCCTTCGAGACTTATTCCCAATTTTTCATATAGTTTAACCAAACTTTCTGGTGTTATTTCTTTTGTAAAATATACTTTTGCTTTTTCCATTTAATATTCCTCCAATTATATTTTCTTATAAACTTTGATTTTTTACAATCTTTTATTACTAAAATTTCGACTATTTCCAAATAGCCCAGTTCTCGATTTCGTCTTTAGAAGTTTTCGAGAATCTTTTACCATCATGCCACACGGCATTCTTGGCAAGTTCTTTGAGGTCTTCTACACTCACATCTATACTGGATCCTCCCGAAGTGCAGAAAGGAATGATTTCTTTATCTTTAAAATCGTATGTATCTAAAAGTGTATATATTATCTTAGGTGCCATTCCCCACCATATAGGATAACCTAAATAAATAGTGTCATACTCCTCGATTTGAAGTTTATTTTTAATCTTTGGTCTAGCGTTTACACTTTTTTGTTCCTTATTCGCACGAGAATCGTCGTCGGTATAGTTTAAATCTGCCGATGTGTAATTTTCTTCTGGTACTATTTCAATTAGGTCGCCTCCTGTCGTTTGACTAATGTAATCTGCGATTTCTTTAGTAGTACCAGTTGCAGAAAAATAGATAACTCCGATTTTTCTTTTTATCTTGTCATTTTCACCGTCCTTTTCAGTTTCTTCTGGTTTGTCAGCAAATGAGTTTTTGCTCATTAAAGTATAGGTAAATATTCCTAGTATAATTATGATGAATAATATACCTGTAGTTATGATCATTTTTTTATCCATTTATTCCTCCTAATACCAATCGTGTTTTTCGTTGCGGTCCAAACTGTCGATTTTAGCCATCTCATCTTCTGTAAGTGTGAAATGATAAATTTCAGTATTCTCTTTGATATGTTCGGGATTACTAGAGCCAGGAATTACGACTACTCCCTTTTGTAAATTCCACCTCAAAATCGTCCCAGCGACAGTTACTTTATGATTTTTGGCTATCTCTTTTAGAACTTCGTTTTCTAAAAGTTCCTTCGTATGACCTCTTCCTCCGAGTGGGTACCAGCCTTGGACTACGATACCTTTACTTTGAATGTAGGAAATTACGTCGTTTTCTTGGTAATATGGGTGAATTTCGTTTTGGATAAGAGCCGGCGTAATATTTATTTGAGGAAGAAATTCCTCTAGTTCTTCGATATACCAATTTGATAAACCTATGGAACGAATTTTGCCCTTTTCGACGTAATGTTCCATAGCTTTATAAGCTTTGATATCATTTTTACCCGTATGATGTAAAAGCATTAAGTCGATATACTCAACGTCTAGTTTTTGAAGTGCTTCTTCGATTGCCTTTTCTGGATCGTCGTATTGATTAGGATATAATTTGGTTTCGATGAAGATTTCTTCGCGGTTGACATTCGACTCTTTAATCGCTTTACCTATTTCTTTTTTCATTACCATATATGTGGGCTGTATCTATGAGCCTTACTCCATACTCTAAAGCCGTCTTTACAGAAGATATACAAGTTTCTTTTGTAAGACTGTAGGTTCCAAGACCATTTAAAGGCATCGTATAACCTGAATTAAGTGTTACCGACTTTGTTTCAAAGTTAAAACTAGAATTGTCAATTTTATAGTTCATCGGGTCATCTCCTTTCTTATCGATAAAAATAGTAGTTACAAAGATGCAAGTTACAAACGATGTACATATAAGACAAATTTTTAAATACTTCAAGTTTTGTTATCACCCTTTCATTGACAATGGAAAATTTCCTTGTGTTAAGATAATTGTAATACCTAAATCTAACTTTAGGTCAAGAGAAATTTTAGGGAGATGTTAAAATGACGTATACGATTGGAGAGATGTCTAAAATGTTCGCTTTATCTATACCGACCTTGAGATACTATGACAAGGAAGGATTATTTTTGGATCTGGATAGAGATGCGAGTGGGAATAGACTTTTTGATGAGAGACACGTGGAGGCTTTAAGAGTGATCGAATGTCTTAAGAAGTCCGGTCTGCAGATTAAGGATATCAAAAAATTTATGGAGTTGGTTTCTTTAGGTCAAGAGACTGTCACGGATAGAAAGGAGATGTTTTTAAGACAAAAAAAAGATATCGAAAGCAAAATCTTAGAGCTCGAGAATGCATTAGATATGATAAAGTTCAAGTGTTGGTACTATGAAACTGCAGAGAAGTTAGGTGAAAAAGAGGTTAAAGCGATGATACCTGATGAGCTCCCTAGAGAGATTAAAAATGTGTATGAAAAAACGCACATTTAAGCGCATTTTGTGTGTTATAAAAGAATGGATTTTTTAAAATTCGAGCGTGACGACCAAGTGGTTGTCTTTTAATTTGGCGCTTATTTGGCCACCGTTTAATTCGACTAGCTGTTTGGCAATGGAGAGCCCTATTCCTGCCGACTTTTTAGCATTCTCGACGGTGAAATATCTATCGAAAATCTTTTCTACGGACGTATGTGTTAACTTCGTCGTCGTGTTCGACACGGTTATAAGGCCTTCATCATTTAGAGTTATGGCAACTTCGTTTTCACTATATTTGATCGCATTGTAGATGACGTTTTCTAGTACCCTTTTTAAGGCGTTTTCATCTAAATTTTTATATATTTTTTTGTTCGGCATCGCGACTGAAGGTTCGAGATCATTTTCTTTAAAAAGACTGTAGGAACTCGCGACGACGTCCTCTAGAATGTCGTTTAAGCATATTTTTTCTTTCTTTACAAAAACGGACGATTCTAAGGTTTTAGAATAAGCAAACAGTTGTTCTGTAAGTTTAGTCAAGTCGTCTGTCTTCTTTCTGATGAAAGTTAAATAGTCTTTTTGTTTTTTTGTCAAATTTTTGGGGTCAAATAGATCGAGATAGCCCCTTATGGCTGTAAGAGGCGTCCTAAGATCGTGAGATATATTCGTGATAGAATTTTTGAGTTCCAGGTTTCCTCGACTATATTCGATCTCGAGTTTACGTAGCCGTTTTAGACTTAGGTTTAAGTAAGTGGCAAGTTTCTTTAAATCAGTATCGTTCGAGATGACAGTGATCAAGCTATTCGTATCACAGTTTAGTATTCTGTCAATTGACTTTTCAATATTTTTTATCTCTTTTTTCATAGATATTATTTTTATTAAGAGAAGAAATGCTGTTAGTGTCGAAAGTAAAGACAGATAAAACCAGATACTCATAGTCATCACCCTATTCTATTTGAACTCTTTTCTTTTGAAGATAAAGAGGCCTAACCCAGATAGGACTATTGTAATACCTGTCGAGTAAAGTGGCAAGACTTTTAGGTCTCGTGGTGACAAATTGGCAAGTTGGATTGCTTCTCCTGCGGGGCTGATGTCCATGAGAGTCTCGTAAAGTTTTCTTTGTTTTTCACTCGGATATTTTGGATTGGGCATCTCTATGACATCGTAATCGCTTTGACCTGACATAGTAGCCATTCGAATCATCGGAGGAGCGTTTAAAATGTTTATCCAACTCGTTGCCAAGGCAAAAAGTACGAAGGAGAACAGAATCGACGTGATAGCATTTACGACTTTATTGGTTATGAGCATCGCGAAGAAGGTGAAAATTGCTGAGAATGTGATTACGAGTAGGATTAAACACCCGAGCATCGCGAAAAGTTTTATCAATGGAATCGATATAGGTCCAAAGAGAGGTATGCCTACGCTTGCAACGATCGTCATAAAGAGTGCACAAAAATATATTCCTACGAGAGAATTTGTAATTACGTTCGATAAATAAATGTTGTTTCTCTTATGCCCTATGCTTATTTTATTTCTGATACCCCCGTCCGATTGTTCGGCACCTAAAAATAAACTAGAGAAGACTGAAAGTATTATTCCTATAAACATAGAATATCCCATGACGATATTCTCGACATAGACTTTGTAATCGTAAACTATAGATTGTCTGTATTGACCGAGGAGGACGAAGGCCGCGAGTGCGATGTCGAATATAGTGAGCAGCCAAAAGGCTTTATGATTTTTAAGTCTTGAAAAACTTGCAGATAACAATCTATTCATGATGTTCCTCCTCGATGAGATTGATAAAGTAATTTTCTAGAGTTTCTTCTTTCTCGTGTATTTCTTCGACTTCGATTCCAGTTTTGGCTAATTCACCGATCAACTTAGTTAAATTAAATTTTCCATAAATGTTTATGGTGCGACTATCTGAGACTTCATATGTAATATTTCTATCTTCGAAGAAGTTTGTAAATTTGGCAGCATCTGCGACTTTAATCTCGATCCTCTTTTGCATCTTTTTTTCGAGTTCATCGGCACTTATCTCTTTGATGATCGTTCCTTTGTCCATGAATCCATAGTGAGTCGCAATTTTTGAGAGTTCGTCTAGGTAATGACTCGAGATTAAAATCGTTATCTTCTTTTCTCTATTAAGTTTCAAGATGAGTTCACGCATTTCGACTATACCCTGAGGATCTAGTCCGTTTATCGGTTCATCTAGAATTAGAAAGTCTGGATTATTCGCGAGTGCGACGGCGATTCCAAGTCTCTGACGCATACCTAAAGAGAAGTTTTTTACTTTCTTTTTGCCGGTATGTTCGAGATCGACTAGCTTTAAAAGCTCATCGATTCCATCCATCGATGGAAGACCTACTAGTTTATATTGCATGATGAGATTGTCTCTCGCTGTCATGTCTTGATAAAGGCTCGGCGTTTCGATTATTGCCCCCATCCTTCTTCTCTCTTCTATAATAGCTTTGTCTGTATCTTCGATACCGTAGAGTCTATACGTTCCCCCATCCGGTTTTTGTAAGCCACAGATGACACGTATCAAAGTAGTCTTACCTGCTCCGTTTCGGCCGATTAGGCCATAGATGGCTCCTTCTTCGACGTGGATATTCAAATTGGAGAGCGCTTTGAAATCTTTGTATTTCTTTAAAATTTTATCTGTTTCTAAAACATATTTCATATTTTTTTCTTCCTTTCTTTTCCCATTTTAGTAGAAAAGTATTAAGAAAATGGTTAACGATTTGTTAATAATTTGTTAATTTTGTTCTTTGATTTTGAAACCGACACCCCAGATGGATTCTATGTATTCTTCTTCAGAGAACACCCTGATCTTTCTTCTGATGTTACTGATGTGGACGCGCAGAGAATCTTCGTTGCAATCCTCTGTATCCATCGCGATTAGGTCTAACAGTTTGTTTTTAGTGACGACGTTTTTGACATTTAGAAGGAGCTGCTTCATTATGGCATATTCTGTCTTAGTTAAATTTACTTGTTGGTCTTTTACTAAAAGGGTGTGTCTATCTTGAAGCAGTTGTAGGTCTTTGTATTCTAATGAATTGTTTTTGTCGCTCGACCGAAGTTGAACTTTGATTCGGGCTTTTAGTTCTTCTTTGTCGAATGGTTTCGTCACATAATCGTTTGCGCCTTTTAAAAGGCAGTTCACTTTGTCACTAGGGTCGATTTTAGCACTTAAAACGATAATAGGAATATGGTTAGCTCTTTCGATTATATCTTCGCCACTCAATCCCGGCAACATGAGATCTAGAAGAATTAAGTCGACGGTTTCTCTTTCTAGAAGCATAAGAGCCTCTGTACCAGAGTAGGCGTCGAAAGTCTCGTAATTTTCTTCTTCTAAGATGTCTTTTAAAATGGAATGGATGCTCGATTCATCCTCTACTATCAAGATCTTTTTCAAATTCTTTCGCTTCTTTCTTTTTTGTTATTATATCACAGCTTTACCTTTTTATTTTATATCTTTGTGAGAAAATATTAAGAGGCCATAGGAAGTCGAAACGAGTATGAGAATGCATGAATATATGCTCAACATAAAATGACTTCCTCTCAGATTCGCGAGCTGTAGCCCTTGGCTCAAAGGTATAAAATCGTAGATAAATTCTAATATAATTTTTCTCGTCCCTGTCGCATAGGAAATCTTTCCAGGCAATCCACTTGAGAGCAAGAGAGACCATATCATGATGCTTAAGGATATGATCGTCGAAGATGAGCTGTTCGAAATGTTTAGTACTATACTCGTGAAAAAGGAACAGAAAGAGACCGACAATAAAATAGAACATATCGAACTATAGATGATATCTGTAGGTTGCAGTGTAATGCTGAATTTCACCATTAGACCTATCGATAATACAGATATAATAAACGCGAGGTTATAAGGGATGCTTACAAAAATACAAGTAATCAGGTTAGATAAATAAATTTTAAAACGCGAGCAACCTATGATCACTTTATTTTTTAATGTTCCATCTTTATATTCAGTTCCTAAGAATTTACATATGAAAATCGTGACCAGGATGTTCCCGAGGACGGCATAGTTAAATAACACTGCCCCTACTTCGTTTTCACATCCTTCGCATCGGGGCAAATAATTGTTAAAGTAGAAATAAATTCCCGACAGAAACATCGCGAGAAGTGAAAACCAAAATACTGGACTCTTTCTAAGTCTATATGAGTTAGAGTTTATTAATCGGACCATAAATAATCAACCTCGAGTTTATTTTAAAATAAAAATGTTAAGAAATCTATAAACGACTTGTTAACATTTTGTTAAGTTTTTATTAAATATTCAAGTTTTTAGAGAATGTCAATTGTACTTAGAAGCTCCATCACTTTCTCTTTGTCGAAATAATCCTTCCCTTTAAATGTTATGATATGTTTCGTACTTTCATCTAGAATATTAGCTTCAAATTTCTCTTCGTCTTCGATCACATAGCCTTTGTAGTCGCCTTCTAAGATGTAAATGTTTCCGTCTTCCAAAATGTTGTTTTTTAGGTACTCGGCTACATAGCCATCCTTAATCATCTTTGTGTTTGCGAATAAATTTTGTTTTTTCTGCTCATATTCTAGTAAGTATTTTATGAATTCTGTATCATCTTTAAATTCGTGTTTCTCCATAAATTCTTCTATAACTTTTTGGTCTTGGTCGGTGCTTCCGTTTATGATCAAGTTGGTCGTCAAGCCATCTGTATAAGTGACGTATTTAAAATAGCTTATGTTAGCCGTCTGGTTACCTTCTTTGTCTTTTAGTGAATAGCTGTTTTTATTCTCGTCTCGTTTGAATTTTTTAAATTCATTTTTTATTCTAACCTCACCTAGTTTAAGGTACTCTTTATCTTTTAATGTTTTGATTTCTATTTTCCAAGGTTCTTTTAAACTTATGTCCAGTTTGATTTCATCATTAAAGCTATATTTATTTATGATGTAAGTTTTGTAAGTTAAGTATGCTCCTATTAAAAATATAAATCCTATCGTTACATATAATATGATATTCTTCTTTTTCATGTAGATTACTCCTCTTCTACTTCAAGGATAACAGATTTTAGCCATTTTAGCAATAATGATAGCTTTTAAAAAAGATCTACAAGATTATTCTATTATCTTTCTCATATTTTTTGTATCAAAATAAAGTTGATATGTATCTTCGTTTATCGTGAAGTCAGGATCTGATATTTCTCCAATTATCTTGCCGTTTTATCTAGCATCGTATATTTAAAGTCATACCCTAATTGAAATATACCGTCGTCCTCAGCAAGAGTAGAACCATTAATTACCGTAAAGAATTGATCGATATTTCCTTTATCATTTATCGTGTACTGTTTCGAACCATATTTTCTCTCTTCAAAGACTTCTGTTGGAATATCTACGATTATTTGTACTGTGTCTTCTATGATAGATTCTAGTAAGCTATTATATCTTTCTACTTTTGATTAAAAGCTCTTTCAACTTTGATAGCTACCTGTCTAGAAAGTGTAATTACAGAAAAGACAAATATAAATAGTGTCAGTATTAATAAATATATAGTTATTTTAACCATTTTTTAATTCATAAAATTTCTCGCTTTCTGTCGATAATATAAAAATTAGTTGAACCGAAGAATTTTCAGTTCAACTATTCTTATAAGGCAGCAATAGTTATCTCAATAAACCATTTATATTTTGATAGAACTTACTAGTTCGATGACTTTTTCTTTTGGAAAGTAACTTTTATTTCTAAAAGTAATCGTATATTTTGTATCTCCCTCGATAAGGTTCACTTCATATTTATCGACGTCTTCCGTGACATAACCGGTGTATTTTCCCTCCATAGGGTGAAATGTCCCATTCACAAGAACGTTGTCTTTTAAATATTTAACTACATAGTTTTCTTTGATCTTTTTTGTGCTAGACAATATGCTGTTTTGATCCTCTTTAAATTCGACTATATATTTTATCAATTCGACATCGTTTTTGAATTCGTGATCGTCCAAGAATTCTTTGAAAACTTTTCCTTTTTTTTCATCATCTGTAAAGTCTGATTTACTCAATGTTGAAATTAAAGTTAAAAACTTTATATAACTCAAGCCAGCATTTTTACTGATGTCCTTTAAGATATAAGATTCATTTTCCATGTGTCCGCCATTTTTAAATCTAGAGACTTGCTCGTTTTATAATTATACCTGTTTGTTAAATATAATTTATAGGAAAAGAAAATTCCTATTAGTACTATAACTCCTATGATTGCGATTAAAACTGCTTTTTTTATTCTCATTTTTTAAACTCCTTTTAAACCTTTTTTATATTAAGTAATTTCGAAGTTCGTAGAAAACTCATATGGTATATTTTTTGGTAAAGTAGTTCTAATTATTAAACGATAATTACCTTTTTCTAACTTGTCGTATTCATCATTTAAATTTATTTTAATATCCAGTTTGTTATTTTCCTTCACGCATAATCCTTGCATGGTGGTAGGATTATTATTTTTCTTTTTCAATTCCTCCCAATTTCCATCTATTTCTTTTTCAATTCTAAAGTAGCCTCCATAATAGTTGCCGTTATTTGTAGTATCTGTAATTTCTATTGTCATTTTGCCTTGTGATATTTTTTTTATTGTCATTGATATTTCTTTGATGCTATTCATCTTTATTCGATTTCTATTTTGCATGTGTTCTATGATAGTAACACTAAAAAGCATTAAAATAATTCCGATTGAAAGTATTAGTATTATTTTACTTTTTCTATTATTTAACATTTCATATAACCTTTCTTATAAATGAATTAATCTGTTAAAAATCATATTGTTGGAACAATATGATTTTTAATGTTAATATCTAATAACTCCTAATCCATCAAGGACAGTCTTTAAAGGATTAATTATTGATAAGTTACCTTTATCATATCCACCAAAACTTATTCCTAATAAATCGCCTGTTTTATTAGAATAACTGTATAATAATACTGGTGCTCCACTGTCTCCTTGCTGATTATAAATATCGGTCGATATCATTCCAGTATGATATATTGAACTTCCAGTATTAACATCTTTTACATTTCCTGACCAATTAGTATTTGTTATTTTTCCCATTTTCATTCCAGCTTCTTGGCCTACTTTACCTACTGGTGTTCCTTTTTGGAAGATAGGATTTGAGTTTTTGACGCTTAATGTGGTAGTTGCTGCTATGGTTTTGTTTAATGTATTTGTAGGATTATAACTTGCATGCGTCTCGACAAACGCTGCATCTAATTTTTCAGTAACTTTATTTACTCTTACTATACCAGTATTGATACTTGATCCTACTGGTCAGATAAACAATGACCAGCAGTAACATAACCAACTTTATTATTGCGCTTGGCTCTAAAACCGACTGAACACTGAATAAGTGATTCTAAAGACTGTCCTGGGTTTAAATCAGCTGTAGTTATCTTTTCTTCTGATAAAACTGATATGAGATGAGTCTATCACATCTTTTTTAAATCTTTCAATTACTTCGGTAGAAGTATCCTCTAATTCAATAATTACACTATTTTTATTAATGTCAACGTAATTAGCTATCAATCCAATATTGTTTTTATTTTGCGAAAAATAAGAAATTATTTTATTATTTAATTTATTCAGTTCATTTAGTGAATTTTCGACATATTCTATTCTTATTGATTCTAGATCAATAATTTTTTTATAAGATGAAAAGTTTTCACCTTTTTTTGATGGAACGTTAGATTTAACAATCTGGATTGTATAGTTGCCATTATCATCTATGTATGAACCACCTATATAATCAGGATAATTTGATATATTATCTAAACTGTCATTAAATAATATCTCTTGCATCTGTTGACTTTTATCAATTGCTTTTGATACATTATCAAAGTATAATTTATTTTCTTCAATATATGTTTCTATTAATTTCTTTGAATAATTAGTATTTCTTTCAATATTTATATTTGAAAGTCTATTGTTATATTCTAATGCATTAATTTTTGAAGTTCCTAAAAAGGGAACTATTAATAAAATGGCAATCCACGTTGTCATATTTTTTTTCATTTTTTTCATATACATGAATTCCTACTTTCTTTTTAAAAAAAATTTTAATTTTTAAATTATCTTAATTATCCTTCCTCCTTTATGTCTTCAAACTGCCATGGATCGTTGAAAACGTTTTCTTAGTAAATGATTTTTCAGGTTGCTTGCAAAAGATTCTCTCTTACAAATAAAATATAGCATATTATTGAAAATTAGTCGCGCACTTCTTGAGGTGCGCGCGCACTTTTTCGTCGCGCACGCGCGCGTGCTAGTTTAAAACCTCATCGTACAGGCTAAAAAACTCTTCGACTTTCTCTTTTGAAATTTCACAATTATCGCTGTCACAAACAAATTCTCCTTCGCAATAGCGCCAAGAATTACTTGTTCGTTTGTCGGTGTAATTTAATTCGGAAGTCAGCAAAGATAAGGTGTACTCTTCTATCGATCTTTTGCCATTGTAAACTTCTAAAAATAAAAAAGGCGACATATCTATGTAGTAAAACTTTTTCTCTAGATTTTTTTCTTTTACAGTATATGTCGATAATTCTTCGTTTTCTTTATCTTGTTTAAAGTTCTTTTTTATTTTGGAAACGAGTTTTTCTTTTTGAAATCTATCTACCTCGATACCCTCTTGTTCTTTTAATCCGATGGGTTGTGAGTTTCGAAAAAAGAGCTTATCATTTGAGTAGCCCTTAAAAAGTGTAAGTTTTACGTCGTCGACAATATCATCTTTATAATAGATTTTCATGTGTAAACTGTTTAAAATATAATTTCGATTTTCTTCTTTGAAACATTCTTCGTATCCTACGTCTTCTCTTATCGATATCGTGTATGGGTTCCCCTTTATTATCAGGTGTTCTTGATCATCTTTCAAGTAGTAAAGTTCTACTTCGTCTATCTGTTTTGATTCTATAGATATGATGTTACCTAAATTGAAATATCTTCTCTCAGGAGTTTCTACTTATAGCCCACTTGTTACAACAGATCGCTCCGATTCTCCAGTGACGATGTAAATTTGAGTTTTATCGTAGGTGTTTATGAAGTAGTAGGCAAAGTATACAGTTAGTATAACTAAGCACGACATAAAGAATAATCCTAATGCCAAACTTTTTTTCTTCTTCTTTGAAATGTCTGATATCTCTTTTCTTTTCTTTTTTTTGTAATCTTCAAAGCTAGAACCAAGAACATTTTCGACCTTCTTGAATGTAACTCTATCTGGTTTGTTTATTCCGTTCTCCCATTTTGATATAGTCTGTCGACTTACATATAGTTTATCTGCCAATTCTGTTTGAGTTAAATTTCTTTCTTCTCTTTGATCTTTAATATATTTTCCTATTTTATTATCCATCTCGTACCTCTTTCCTTGATTATAACATTAAAATCCAAAGAAAAAAAGTATGATTCACTTTATTTTAAGCAACTATTACTTTATGAGTATGAATTCTTTCGTTTTTCTTTATCGACTATTATCGATAAGTTTATAGCAAAAGAATATAACTCTTCATAATCTGGAATAGTTCTAAATATATAGTATTTATTATTATTATTTTTTAAGAGCCTTTCTTTAATTATGTATGTACTTATTTCTTTATCTGTTCCAGCATAATTTGTATTGGTCTCGACAGGAATGATATTCTCCATCAACAACTCGACAATTTTATCTTTTTTATTTAAGTCAGAAACTTCTATTTTTTCATTTCCTTGTTCCTTTACATTCATAATTTTTTAGTCGTCATGTTATAAATTTAACGACTTTGTCAATCGATATTCTTAAAACTCATAGTGAAAATATTATAGATAAACAGCGTTATGATCCATATGATACAGTAATGTAGTCTATAAAATGCTATAGATAAGATTGATAAAACAAATATGATCAATGATAATATTTTATATGTTTTGTACTTATAAGAAAGCGTATATATACTAATGAATAGAACCGTATGGTAGATGATTAAATTCAGAATATCTGCTGGGTTAAAAACGATATGTTTTTTGAAGTTTGCAAAAACGATCGAAAAGTAAAATAGATCTAAAAGCAAAGTGATTATGAATGCAAAGAGAGCTTTGAATAGAAAGTGTTTTTTAGGATTGCTTCTAAGAGCAACATTTTCAAATGAATGAAATTTCTCATAATTAAACAGCATTATATAGATGTAGATCATAAAGAACGTGTTATATAATGTAATGAGATGTAATGAGGAAAAATTCTCTATCGTCGGGATTCCTACAAAAGAAATATATTTTGCCTGTACTAATTCGATCGGGTGACTTAATCTGAAAAAAAGTAAAATCGACAGAAAAGTAAAACCGACTTGTAAAATAAAATATTTTAAAGATTTTTTAACGACTTCTGAAAAAACGTTATATTGATATTTCACTATATATCTACCTTCTTACTAATTCTGTATGTGTATGCGATGCCAAATATTAAGAGATAAATGGCAAAAACGATTATGGAATAAACGATCTCTGTTTGAAATGATGAAAATTTAAGGCTACAAAGATATCCCATGAATGTAATGGGACTTTCAAAAAAAGATGTTATTGCGATTCCAGTAGATAAAGGAACCATCAACGATGAAAGGATGATTGCCATCAGAACTGTGTAGACGATTTTATTTTTTATTAGTGTTATTATATATACGATTAAAGGTATTAAGATCACAAAGGAAGTTAGTCTTACTATAGAAAAAAATATATATATTTTGCTGTCTATTTCATAATAAATGTATTCTAGAGAATTAAAGTTATTTAGAGAATCTACTACAGAAACTGATACGGTCAATATGAGATATACGAGAAAAAGTATCAACGACATTATAATTATCGATAGCATATCTTTCTTTATTTTCTTTTCGTAATTGCCATAGCGATTATACAAAATATAATCAGTTTTAAATTCTCTGTTGTAAAAGAAGACATTTATTATGAGCAACGTAAATAAACCTAAATTTGTTAAAGTTCCAGTCAAAGATGTGTACATACAAAACCAGAAGTTTGCGACTGGTTTGTTACTTGCCAGTTCAGATAGAGTTAAGATGAGAAGGCCTATAAATAGTATAGCTAAATATTTTCCGTTTAGATGTTGCTTGGCTCTATTAAAACTCATTTTAATTTTATTCGACATTTTTTACCTCGGTAATTTCTCCATCGTCGAATTCATAATTTATATCTGCGAGACGTTTTAAATCGTCCATGATATGCGTGCTAACGATTATGAGTTTGCCCTCTTCTTTCTTGGTGATCAAATAATCGATTATTTTGTCTACAGTTTTTCTTTCTATACCATTAAAAGGTTCATCTAAAACTATGATATCTGGGTCTTCCATAATCACTTGAGCGACTCCTAATTTTTGTTTCATACCTAGGGAATACTTAGAAAAATTTTTATCTTTTTCGGTCGTGAGGTTTACTGTATCTAGAGCTTTTAGAATTTCTTCTTTACCTATTTTATTTTGAATTTCTGCAAGTAACTCCAGATTTTGAAAACCTGACATATCGGGAAAGAATGAGGGATTTTCTATTTGTCCTCGAATATTTGTCGGATAGGCATTTTTTTCGTTGATATCTTTCCCATCTAAGAGAATTTGACCTGTGGTAGGTGTATAAAGCCCACATACGAGTTTTTGAAAGACGCTCTTTCCTGAACCATTTCTTCCAAATAAACCATATATATGTCCTCCCTCGAATGTTAGAGTTGTATTTTTAATGACTGTATTTTCTTTAAATTTTTTTGTAACATTTTTTATTTCAATTTTCATATAGTTTCTCCTCTTAATTAGCTTCACAATCTATGACAAGTTTTTCTCCATCCTTATACATCAATTCTACTACTATGAAAGACAAGATTGCTGTGCACACTGCAAAAATGAGTGGTGGAATCAATCCGAAAGGATCGGCAAAATCTCCATAAGCGATTATATTGAATATTAACCCTATGTCAGAATTTGTTATAGAGTGGATCAGCGGATTAACTACACATTCTAACGATAACTCGATGGCGATTATTGCTAAGAAGCTCAGTACTGCAGATAGTATAAAATTGTGTTGTTTTCTCGATACTATTAATGTCACATTGGAAAATGTCAATATTTTTAAGAATGCTAAGGCGACATATGTAAATAGATACATCGAAACTTCTCCATTTATTGGGTTTCCACTGTAGGTGTCCCAATTTCCCGTATAAATGTAACATATGATAATTTTGACGGTCATAAGTATCGGCACTATCAAAACTGGAGGCCAAGTATTCAATATGAGTCTTTTTTTATATTTAGGATATGTTTCTCTATAGATGTAATTTGAGATGCCCTTATTTTTTAGATGATGACATATATAGTAGCTAAAACATATCACTAATAATATAATTTGAATAAAAGTACAAGTAAGAGGTAAAAATGAAGCTGCATCGATCATGCCAAAAAACTGGAAGTACTCTATATAGTAAGGATCATTATTGTTCAAGAGTTGTTCGCAATCGTTTTCTTGTATTTCATCTTCGTATTTTCCATTATAATTTTGACACTCTACGATCATTTCTTTAACTATTTTGTCGCCGAACACTTTCCATTGATGTGCCTTTTGAACTCCTAATATTAAGGAAATCGATAAAATTAAAAACAGTATTATCGATAAAAAATGCTCTCTTATAAACTTCATAATTATTTACCTCTTCTCGTCGTAAATTAGTTGGGATAGATTCCCACGGATTGACTTTCATTATGTACCAGTCTCCTGTGTGATAGCTTGTGACGGCAGTCAACTCTCCACGTTTTATTTCGATGTTGTATTCAGTGTCGAGTGTGGATTTCGCGTTAAAATACTTGTTCTCTCGATATACGCCTGTTACTGAACTAAGGTACATATGATTTTGAAGTTCAAGAGTTGCTGTAAATTTGCAACTACCACAAGGTCTATCTGTTATAGTTGTCATACTTTCTTGAAAATTATACGACTGTCTGACATTATTTTTTTTATCATAATAACCAGAATCCCAAGTTTTTCCCGGAGCCAATGTACAAAAATCTACTGGAACTATATTAGTCGTAGGTACTTTGTAGCCTGCAAAAGCATTAACAAAATTTATCATCAATGCTAGGCATAAGACGAGTAGAGAATATTTTACTATTTTCACTATTTCACCTCCTCCATTTTTAATTTATAACAAATCATTTACATGGTTGTTACCGGATAATAATTATTAAATGTTAAAAATTTCTAGGTGTCATGTAAGAAAGAATGTAGCGTTCTCTCTTACAAATAAACTATAGCATATTATGGAAAATTAGTCGCGCACTTTTTGAGGTGCGCGCGCACTTTTTCGTCGCGCACGCGCGCGTGCTAGTTTAAAACCTCATCGTACAGGCTAAAAAACTCTTCGACTTTCTCTTTTGAAATGCCAAAACTCACTTTATTTCCATAATCTTTCTGTTTTGGCTAAACCTTTTCCCATATTTATTTTTTACCTTCGGTCGTATATTCTTTATCTTTCCAGTACCACCATTTTAGCTTTTCTGGATCCCAATTGTCGTGCTCTGCATAGTAAACGGCCACTCTAAAGACGTATAGTTGGCATCTATCTTCGGTGTATCTTTTTAATTTACAATCCTGTAAGTACAATTCTAAGGGATCTTTTCCTTTAAGATCTTCGACATATTTGATGCCTAGATTTATAAGATCTTCTTTAGTATTTTTACCTACATATGGAATAGTCAGTAAGTCTTTTTTCATATTTTACATTTTCCTTTTTCTTGAATTTATTATATCATGAAGTTCGAAATTATTTCATTAAAATTGATTTTTTGATGAAATGTATGTAATAGACAAGAAATTTATCGAGTGATGAGTGATTAGTGCCAGATGCAGTAGTAAATGTCGCCCGAAATATAATGTTTAAATGTAATCGAGAGCTCGGCATAAATTGCCTCAGGCGAGAAATATCTCTTTTCCTAGATGAATACCGACAAAAGAATTCAAAAGGGAAAAAGATCCGAGATCTTATGAGGGATCTAGAAACTAGGAATATGTTCTCAAGATTTATAGACCTATTTCGTTAGCGACGCATCTTCGATTGTCTGTCGTCATTACGTTTTAGATATGTCTTCAATTTTTAATACTTCTATTTCAGTATTCTCCTTGTGCGAAAGATAACATCATCTAAGAAAAAAATAAATAAAAATCGTTCTCGCCTTTTTGTACCGATTTTAAAGTGACAAAATAAAAAGACCTTTAGACTTTCTGAAAAGCCTAATAAGCGTCTTTTTTTGTCATTTCTTTTTCTTCTTTGGAACGGGAGTTACCTCTACAAGTTTTGCAACTACTTCCCTACTTATATCATTTTCTAAATCTAGTATGTAGTGTTCTTTTGCTCCCTTATAAGGAAATCCGACGTCGCTTCCTTCCATCAAGGGTTCTATGTAGTCGAGTTTTTTTACAAAAGCTGTATTCTCGCAGACGATTACCACTGGTTTCTCCTCTATATAAACCATGTATTCTCCAAACATCTTTTTATATCTTATTTCTCCTATTCCCGTGAGTTGTTCACAAACGTAGTTTATAAAAGATTCTGTCGTAGCCATATTTAATCTTGCCTTTCTATTTTTACACTTTTGAAAGTGTACCTGTCGCCTTCGCTTTTGAATTCGAAAACATAAGTATTCAGTTTTTCTTTATATGATAATAAGCCATCTTTTTTGTATTCGTTATCTATGATTTGGTCTTTAAAATCGAGTAAACTTCCTTGATAATTCGTTTTGGCAATCAGCACCTTGAATTCTAATGTGTCTTTTTTGGCGACATCTACATCTATTATTTCATATACATAATCGCATTTTTCCTCTTCTTCTTTAAATCCTACATAAGCATCGTTATAAAACATAAAGCGCGATTTATTGTAAATGAAAGTTTCATTTTTTAAAGTTATTTCTTCGCCAAAGATTTTTTTTGCAGAATCGAGTAACGCCTCTTTTGTAAAAGAAGTTATTCCATCTTCTTTTGTCATATCAGCATCTTTTAGATTTTTATAGGCGATTTTTAGTTTTAATTCATTAGACATAGATGAAGGCGTTGTATTATCTTCATATAGTTCTTTGATCGAAGCGTCTTCTATCTGTAGATTTTCTACGAGATATCTGTATTCTTTCAAGGCTTTTTCTTTCATCAGTCTCTCTTTTTCGAGTTTTTCTTCTTCTTTAGATTTATCTGTCGTCGAATCATCATTCTGTGTTTCGTCTTCCCTATTATTATTTACATCTGTCTTTGGTGGCACGATTGTAACTTGCCTAAACTTAAAATAGTCTACTTCGAACAGACAGTAAACGAGGTATCCTATGACCACGAGAAGTATGAGTATTATTATGTTCAGTCTGACTATTTTAAAGGTCTGTCTTTTAGTCATTTTCTTCTCTTCCTCTTTGAGTCTTTTATCAATTCTATATTCTATCTGTTCGTCGATCTTTGTGACGAGATCTTCCTGTAATTCCTTAGCTGTCTTTTGTAGGCTGAGTGTAATCTCTTTTTCAATATTCTCGATGTCGAGAGCTTCTTCTTTTATCTTTTCCGTTTTTGTTTTAGTTGTAGTTTCTTTCTTTGTCATTTTTAAACCTCCTGAGTTATCGTTTTAACACTTTGATTTTATCACATTATTCGACAAGTGGCAATCTTTCTTCCTAGTCTGCATGTATCATTCATAGAAAAGTCCATTTTTTTTAAAAAAGAAAAAGCAACAAAAGCATTATTTGTCACTTATTGGTGATTGTAGTCAAATTTTTAATTTTTTTCTCAAGCTAGGTGAATACAGATTTTCTTTATGCAATATATCCAAATATTTTTCCAAATATTTTTGGTAAACTAAATCGTTCGCGCCTCGAACCATCGATAAAAAGTTTAATCTTCCCTCGACGATATTTCGAAGTTTTTTTATTAACTTCTTTCTTTGGGAAGCATTTAAGCTGATGTTTTCACATTTAAAATATTTTTTTGCTGTGAAATAAAGTCCTTCTTTATCGATATTATTTAGAAGAGCCCTCAACTGTTTTACATATATCTTTTTGACATTTACTTTTTCGTTGACGATCAGTCCAGTCACTTCTTTGCGTTCGTTGTTCCAACTATAGTTTGTTTTATCTTCATTGATAATGAATCCTTGACTTTCGATTATATGTCTTAATTTTTTTCCGACGATGACGATGTTGTCTTTCGTACGCGTGACTATCTCTTTTGGAAAAGGTCTATCGCTTGAGATAGTAATGTCATCGGCGTATCGCGAATAGGTAAATCCATATTGACCACTCATATTCATCATTTTTTGATCTAATGTATAACAAACTATATTCGAAAGAGATGGAGAACAAGGAGATCCCTGTGGAAGTTCGTTGTGATAACAGCTTATTTTTGCTAATATGGTTGCAACCTCTTTAGGAAAATTAAACGGCTTTGCCATAAAAATTCCCCGAACTCTTCCAAAATTAATAGAAGGAAAAAAGTTTTTTAAATCGATATTTAGTATGTATTTGGCCTTCTTATGCAAAACTGCATTATCTACGATGCTTCGATTCTTTATAAAGCCATATTGACAATCCAAAAACTCGTATTTCTTATCAATGTACTGCGCTAAACTCTCTTGAACGTTCTTTAGACATATGTGTGGAGCCGAAATATTTCTATATCCTCCACTTTTCTTAGGGACTTTGAACGTCCTGTAATTGTGTTCACCTAAGACTCTTTTCAATGTGTCATATCTAATATTTAAAATATGACAGACTAGATTTTCATAACTATTCATTTTTGACTACCACCTTTTGAATTCCAACATTTAAACAACCATTCATAATGGTTTACATATCGTTAGATATGTATAAAGTAACATTTTAATATTCACTGCGAAACGCCCGTGATATGCAATTCATATTCGTTTTCTTTTATCAATAATCTGAGAAGCGACCAGTCATTTTGTCATAGTCGAGAAAGGCACTGCCAACTGAACCATATCTGTTTTTGGAAACGATTATTTCTGTCGCATCATTTTTAGCTTCCTTCGAGTAATAAGATTCTCTATAGAGAAATATTACGATGTCAGATACGTTTTCTATGTTTCCACAGCTTTTTAAATCTGTCAACTGTGGTTTTTTTTCTAATCTATATTCGACATTTCTCGACAGTTGAGAAAGCAGGATGACGACGAGATTATATTCATTAGCTAGTTTTTTAATTTTATTAAGTACATTACCTACTCGTTCTATGCTATTATTTGCATTGTCATCTCCGAGTAGCTGAATATAATCAATAAAGAGAAATCTTATCTGTCTATTTTCTTTTAATAAACTTTCAAGGTCGTCGATATTTATACAATCATCTGTAATGAACAGTTCGTAATTCTTTTCTTTAAATTCATCTAAAATCTTTTTTGATTTTTCATCGTCATTAAAGACATCTCTAAATGAAACATCTTTTGCCAAACATGCGAGCTGTAACGCTAATCTTTCTTTATTGGTTTCGAGTCCAACGTATAAGATAGGCTCATTATACTCAGATAAAAGATTCAAAGCTATGCGATTTAGAAATGTGGATTTCCCCATCGCTGGTCTTGCACCTATAGTAATTATCGTCCCACTTTTTACTTTGCCTACAAGTGTATCTAGCTGATCGAAACCGAGTTTATATGACTTGTTCATCTCTTCAGTCATTTGAATTTCGCTTATTTTTTTTAGTATAGTCATTTTTAATTACTCCTTTTCTATAGTGTTAATTAAATACTTGAACGTTCCAGTTTTGCTGTCATCGAGCTGACTGTACATCTTCCAGTAAACCGAGTATTTAGAATCCATTGTTAAAGGTTTCTCACAGCCCTTCATGGTGCCTTTGCTAGCTCGTTTATCCCAAGCGAGAACGCCCTCTTTTATTAAACCTTCTTTTAGAGAAAAGTCTTTATAAATAGAGTCTTCCTTTTTTGGACTATCAGTATATCTCAAATCATTCGTCAAAAATATGGTAAAACCTCTTTTGAATTGAGGTACTTTTTTGAATCTCTGTATCCTTTCGATGTCTTTTAAGTACCTGTAACAGTTCACATCTGTCGCGCCGTGCTCTTTTAAAAAGTAAGTTTCATCGTCGATTTCCTTTTCGCATTTTCTCGTTTTGTATTTTAATTCTATCGGATACCAATCAACCCCTATTTTTACTAGGATATCGATGTGAACGTTCGGATCGTATTCTGGTGGATATTCTAATCTTATCTCTGCATTTTTGAATTTCGATTGTATCGACCACGCTAAGGCGAATTGAAAATCTGCTTCTGAAACAAAAACTGGGCGTTTCTGTCTTAATGTTTCGAGTATATTCTCTAAATCTTGCTCTTTCATGTTATCCTCTTTTACTATTCAACTTTAAATCCTAAATTAGCAGAATTCATAGTGTCTTTGAAATCATCATAGTCTTGTGGTGCCCAGTTAGTCAAGACGTAATATTCTTTTTCACTTATCATGACCTTTTCATACCAGTATTTGTATTTTTGAATTTCTTCATCGGTTGAGATTATCAATTTCCAAGGAAAAAGAGAATTTAATCTTTTTTCTATATCTTCTACCGAGTAATTTTTCTCTTTATAAAAATAATCAATTATTATGTACAGGAGCATTTTTCTTATACTCCTGAAATTCTCTGTTTTGTTTTCCACAGTGAGCATATATCTTTGTTTGTTTAAGATAGCATTCAAATGTTTTTTGATTTCAGATTCATTTTCATCAAGTTGTACTTTTTTATTAAGTAAACTTGTATATTTTATAAAACATAATGTTATAAATGCTTTGTTCTTTGGGTCACTGTAAAAATTGTAAGCCTCTGTAGATGAATCTCTCAAAGAGATAATTAAATCTTTCATTTCATTTTTTTTAAATATTCTTTCAAGGCACTCTGCATCTTGTTTTGTTGTAATCATAGTTCCATAACCATCGACTATGTAGCTGGCTAGACCATGAATGTAATCTAATATGTTAATCGTAAATGTATAATCTAACGAATATTCTGCCATTTTGCTTAGGACACTTTCATAAAGTTCTTGATATGTTAGTGGTATATAACCCTCGTGTTTGGCTTTTTCTATTTCGTCGTTAGCATCTTCTTTAAACTCTGTATAGAGAAAAATGTATTCTACGAGTTCTTCATCGAACGTTAATCCTTTCTCTTTATATATTGTTCCTATTTTTTCTTTGTAGGCTGAAAGTTGCTTTCCATGAATATTGGCAAATATTTTATTTTCGATGACTATAGAAAAGCATTCGGAACCTATTTTGAAAGTTATTAAGAGATCAATGTTCTTTTTCTCTCGTAAGATATCTATTTCCTCGAGACAGGACTGGTCGAGGTCTATTTTTTTTAATCGTCTATTAGCACTAAGTTTTGTTTGGATCAACTTTATGAACCATTTCAATGAGAATGTGCCTAAGCTTTTGCTGTTATTTGGACTTAAAGCCCATCTCAGAAAATTACTGTGTTTAATTTCCATACGTTCGATCCCATATCTTTTCAAAGAATTGTCGAGATCATAGTATTTTTTCAAATAGTTAATATTTTCGTCGTATTGGAAAAACTCTTTGAACATTTTGTCACCTCTTTATAAAAAAATTATATCACGGATCAGAAGTCTATTCAATTTATATAAATAAAAATTCTAACTGTTTAAATTAGAATTTTAGATTTTTATTTTTGTTCTATAGGTTTTTTACCCATGATGTGATTTTTGATCTGGACGTAATCTGTCGCATATATTTTTCCGTCGCCGTCTATGTCTGCAGCAAACGCATAAGGGCCTGTCAAAGTGCCTTTGTTCATGATGTAATTTTTAATTTTGACATAGTCTGTCGCATATATGAGACCATCTCCATTTACATCTCCTTTGATTACGATCGTATATGTATAATCAGTATTATCTATAGTAACCGTGAAGACCATACCCGTGCTGATTATACCGCCTTGCAGTTCTGTTCCTGTCGAATCGGTGAAGCTTTTTAAAGATGTACCTGTTATATTGGAGATTTTGTCCTTTATGTCATTTATCGGCGTGTTTAAATTGAATCCGACGACAAAGTCATTTTTCTTGTGTAATCCTAACAGAACGAGAAATTCATTTTCACTTAAAGATCCATCTCCTCTTTCGACGACTATATTTGTCTCTAGACGCATGCGACCTTTGCCTACTAAAACGTCGATGTAAACTTTTGTAGTTCCTGTTTTGAGTCCCAGTAACAATTTATTTTGATAGCTTGCGACGTCTTTATTTTCTATCGTGACATCATAAGTGACGTTTTTATTAGGAGTCGTTTTTATTGGAACATTGGCATGTGAATTTTCTTTAATTGTGAGATTCTTACCAAGTGAAATAGCTGTTATGTTTTTAGATAACGAATTTTCATCTAAAATGGATAGATCGTGCATGTTTTGTGCATAACCACCAACTGCTTTTAAATTTTCATCTTCACTAGAATCAAAGAAGGCGTTTTCTGGCGCTATATAAGGTGATGATGTTATAGCTTGTAAGCCTATAAAGCCACCCTTTCTCAATTTGCTTTCTATAGATCCTTGGGCAAAGCAATCTTTTATTTTAGCGCCCATGTTGATCCCTAAGAATCCTCCGACTGTCTGGTTCGCACTGACATGTATCTTTGTCGAAGAATCTTCGATTACGACAGTGTTGTCTGCACTTCCTATGAAACCGCCTGTCGACACGATCGAGTTAATAGAGTTTCCTTCATTCGTAACAGTTCCGTTTTTTATGTGGACGTTTTTAATCGTAACATTACTTGCATAATTTGCCAAAGCTCCTAAGTGATTTCCGCCCTTTGTATAGGCGGTTAGATTCTCTATGTTCAGATTCTCTATAGTCGAATGTGCACCGAAATTTCCTAAATTGTCGAATATTCCAGAGTCAGTGGAAGAGATATTTTTTAAAGTTTTTCCATCTCCATCTAAAGAGCCTTCAAAGTCGATTAAGGGGTAATTTTTGACATCTTTAAAATCTAGGTCAGATGTCAATTTGTAAAATTTATTCTTCGTGTTAAGTCCCATGAGATAAACAAAAGTGTCGACATCGCCGATTAAGTAAGGGTCGCTTTGGGTTCCACTCCCATCGTGTGATGGATATGTAACCGTGAAAGTGATCGATTCAGATGTCTCAGCGGTCACATTTATCTTTATACCAGTATTTGATCCATTAGATAAGAAAAGCGTTTCGCCGTCGAAAGTTTTGTCTGCGAGGTTTAAATCTTTACCGAACGTAGGCCTATTCATATTCAAGGTAGCTTGTGTCAAATTACCTTGTCCGGCTCCTAAACTAGTCTCACCCGGTCTAAACACATATATGTGATCATATTTACCGTCATTGCTGTCATCTGAACTTCCTAAGTATTTATTATCTTCGTTGACTCTGTAGATTATTATTCCACTTTGGTCGGCAGTATAAGTATTGAAGGTATCTCTTTTTTCGTAGTATTCTACTACAAAGAATTGTTCTGGAGTACCATCTATCAACAGTTTTAGTGCTCTTTTCTCGTCTTTATCGATAAATTTCGGTTTGTATAAAGTTATATTTTCAGTCGTTTTATCGATAGACGGAATCGGTGTATGCCACGCGGTGGAAGCATCGTATTCACTTATGAAGTATGTCAGGAAATCTTGGGGATTAGAACCGATCGAGCTACCCATGATATCATAGAATCCTACGGGTTTTGAAGTAGAACTTCCATATCGATAGAGATCTTTATATCCCAAAGAATGTCCAAATTCGTGTACTAAAGTTCCATAGGTTCCTCTGTTTAAAGAGAACAATCCCGCGGCTTCGGTATAATCGGACGCTTGAAGTAAAGTATATGATCTTACTTTTTTGCCCAACAGTGAAGACTGTATACCGTCGTTATCTCTCATGTGTGACCACAAAAGATCGTTCCACGATATAGTGGTAGGCATATTTTTCTGTGTCTCTACTATGAGAGTAATGGCATCTATATACCCGTTTTTATCGGTATCCAAGTCGTCTGCTGTAAAGTTTAGGTTTGTTATCTCGCTTGAGATATGAGCAAGTGCGTTCTCAACTAGTTCGGTTTCTCTTTTTAACAGTTCGGCATTATCCCTGTATCCTATAGTATTGCCAGTCGAATATTTTAGATAATAACCGATCGGATTAGGATCTTGGAAAGATACTACTTTGCCATCTTTTTTAGGAAGAAAACTGGTCGAGATCGAAAGTGCACCATAACTTTGCTTTTCATAATATTTTTTGAAAGAAGGCACCTTGACGATTCCATTTGGTCCGACCATGTCGAACAGGTCGTCCGAATTAAAGATCGTTTCGGCATTTTTGATACTCTGTTCATCGTCGATCGGATGTGGTACTTTTGTCGCATCTCCATCGAAACTGATAAATATCGCGATGTTCTCTATATTTCTCTTTTCTGCTGTCCTAAATTGGTTTAAGGATTCTTTATGCGAAATGGCCGTATCGATTATTCGTGGGTCTTGAAAGCTCGAACTCGGTATGAAGAATAAGGAAAGAGCAAAAATTAAAGTTAAAATCTTATTTATTTTTTTCATTTTTGTTCCCCTTTTTCGTATTCGATACCATAACTATAATAACGATGAAAGATACACCTAGAAGACCGCCTAGAACGTATAATATAATATCATTTTTGGATTTTTCATCACCACTATAATCGAGTAAGAATTTTGGATATAGTTGGAACGTTTCTTCTGTAGTCTCGTACAGATATTCTTTGTAATTTCCTTCTTTATCTATAGCTGTCAAAAGACAGTAGTTCGCATCGCTTCGGTCGAATTTGTAACATGCGAATTTTTCGTCGCCCCTTGCGACTGTCTCTTTTTTTAGATAATCTTCTTCGATCTTTTTATCTATCACGAAGAGGATGTGGTCTTTTATAGTGACGGGAGTCAAGAGATTTATGATCGTATTTTTCTCTTTGTCGAAAAGGTAATAGTTTCTTTCTTCGCCGTTTAAACCATATATTAAAGACAGCTTATCTTTAGTGAAAATAGTTATCTTTTTTCCATCGATCTCGTGTTCTTTTGATTCGAATCCTTCTAAAGCAGGAATTCCTTCGGCGTTTTTAACGATTCCTATTTTTCCATCTAGATAGTCTAAGAAAACGTCTGGAGATTCATCGACATATGCTTTTATACGATACGTCTTTTTTGAACCGTTTTCTGCTGTAACGACGACTTCGATGACATTTTGACCGAATTTTAAAGTGACTTTACCTGCACCATTTATTTTAGCTTTTGAGTCTTTAGTAGAAGCCTTAATAGTAAGTTCTTTATTATCTTTCGGTAAGTTTAAAGTATATTCTGTAATTTCAGGATCGAATGCTGGTGACAGTGTACCTTCACTGACAGTTAGACTGGCTAAATCGTTGTCTTGGGATTTTTTTAAAGTAGTACCATTGTTGTTAGGTTTCTTTGTAGTCGTCACCGTTCCAGGCTTGGTTGTAGTAGGTTCAGCGATCTTTACCGTAACGCTTCTAGAACCTGGGTTGTATAAATTTGCATCGGGATCAGAAAAACCTGTTACTGGTGTCGCTGTGACTGTCACGTTTCCAGAGGCCCCTGCCGTGACTGTTACGGTTATATAACCTTGTTCTACCCATATACTAGAAGATGAGAGGCTTCCGTTGCTCACTTTTAAGTCTACTCTTCCTATACATTCTCCACCTACTTTAACTGTAAAAGTTCCATTCGGTGAAACTTGGTTTTTGGAAGACGTCATTCCAAATGAAGCTGCATCTACATTTAGTAAATGAACGAACATCATCGTAAAGACGATCGCTATAATCTTTAGTTTTTTCATATCTATTTCTCCTTCAAGTATGTAGATTATACCATAATAAAAACGTTTATACTACTAGTAGAACGCATTTTCTTATATGATATTTTTGGCATTTTTGACTGTTTTTTAATCCAGTAAACATATATCGATTATAAATATTCTAATAATATTATGTAATATTAAACTAAAAATTAGCATTGCCGTGTCGAGAGTGGAAATTATATTTTCTGTATTCACTGATGCTCATTTAACTTTATAAAACTATTATTCTCTATAATTTGATTGTTAGGACGGGTTCATACCCCGAGGCTTTGCCTCGAAGCGGAAGCGTG
>CASRZA010000003.1 GCA_949439935.1 uncultured Bacilli bacterium | reverse complement strand
TATTATTCCGGAAAACTTTCATTTTTCTCATTTTTTTATGAAAAAATGTCGAAATATTGAACAGATGTTCTGTTTTTGCCACTTTTTCATATGGTTTTGCATTTTTGTCAAAAGAAAAAAATCACTAGAAAGTAATTTTTGTAATGCTAATTCGCCAATTTTTTATATTTCTTTGTGAATTCATAAGTCAGTTTAAATATGATTATGATAGGCACTGCGAAGATCATACCTAATAAACCGGCAAATTTACCCATTATGGAAAGAGAAATGATGATCAATATCGGATTAACTTTGATACATTTACTCATGATCATCGGATTGATGATGTTAGATTCTATCGTCTGTGCGAAGATTATGACACCCAATGTCACTAAACCTAGATCGACACTTGTGCCTAACCCGACTAAGACAGCAGGTATTCCTCCGATGTAAGGACCGACGAATGGAATGACATTTGTAATTGCCGAGAAACCTGCCAGTATGATCGCATAATCTAACCCTATTATGAGATAAAGGATACTCGAAATTATGAACAATATTAAAGTATCTAATAAGGTTCCTTTGATGTAGATTCTCATGTTAATAGACATTTTTCTTACATATTCTAAGACTATTCTTTTGTATTTTTGTGGTATTAAACTTCGAAGAAATGAATTTATAGAATCGTAAGTATAGAGCATGTAGAATCCGAATATATGGATCAAAACGAATTCGATTAGCCAAGAGATCAAGTTTCCACACGAGCTTAAAAGTGTATTGATATCGATGGTTTTAACGTCCTTGAGTCCTTCTAAAAATGGATACTCTGAGAGTTTAGTTTGATATTCTTCGATCATGCTCAATAAGCTTGAAGCATTTTCTAGGAAAATCGGAATAAGTTTCCATATTATCAAAAAATAAAAAACTATAAACGTCAAAACGATTAAGACGATCGATATTTTTCGATTAAGTTTTCGTTCTAGTTTAGTCATCAGCGGTTTTAGTATCCAAGCGAAGATATAACCAAAAATGACCGGAAAGACTATTTTAAAAAACGTACAGAAAATGTCATATATTTTTATCAGTCTAAATAGAAAAATTGCCAAGAGAGCGATAATAAGCCAGGAGAGATAGTATAAATTATCGAGTAATTTTTTCGGCATAGCTTAAAAGGACTTTACTTCAAGTCCTTCATCATGTTTTTAACGTCAGCTTTTACCATCGCCGTTTTTACTGGGTGCATTTTCATATATGAGTACATAAGTGAACCCACACCGACAGATAGACAAGCGATTGGGACAAGCATGTTCATTTTCTTTTTCATAAAATCTCTCCTTACTTACTATTAGTATGGGCAAAATCTTATAGTTTATTCATCAAAGTTTCGACTAAATTGGTTTTTCGATTTAAACTGTAGTCGTTATTTGTACCCATATAGAAAGCCTGCGGACTTCCGAGCAGAGTGAGACTTTTTTTTGCACGAGAAATGCCAGTGTAAAGTAGTTTGTTGTATAGCATACGACCATAGTTCATCGTGATCGGCATGATGACATGATCGAATTCGCTTCCTTGGCTTTTATGGATAGTAATCGCATAAGCATGCTTTAAATTTATGAGGTCTTCTCGCTTATAAAAGACGGCATTTCCATAAAAATTGACGACGAGGAGTTTATCTTTTGAACCTGCATTTGTTTCTATGACGTATCCGATATCTCCGTTGTAAATGTTGTTATCCGGGTCATTTACTAACTGTAAGACTTTATCCCCCACGCGAAATAAAGTTTCTCCTATCCTTATCTCGCTTTTTTCTTTACATGCGGGGTTAAAAAGTCCCTGTAGGATGACGTTTAGATTATCTATGCCATTTTCTCCTTTATACATAGGTGCCAAAATTTGGATATTGTTGACGTCGATCCCCTTTTTTATCGAAACTTTACAAATTTCTTTGATGGTATCTTTTACCATGTGAACGTCTACGTTTAGAAAGGAAAAATCTTCCTTTTTCGATATGGATTCTTCTTCTAGATCGTGGTTTTTAATGTTTAAACATAGATATGGTATGGAAGACCCTGAACTTTGTCTATAGATCTCTTTTAATGGTACATGGTTAAACAGTTCACTCGTTATTAGATCTGTCAATATGAGTCCAGGTCCTACACTTGGTAGTTGGTTGTCATCTCCAACTATTACCAACCTAGACGAATGATTTATCCCCTTTAACAGAGCGTCGAACAGTTCGGTGTCTATCATGCTAGTTTCATCAATTATGATGAGTTTTTCCATCCGTTTATTATATTCGTTATATTCGAATTTTCCGGTATTTTTATCCCATTTTAAATATCTGTGGATGGTCATCGAAGGTAAGCCTGTCAAATCGCTTAGTCTTTTAGCAGCTCGCCCTGTCGGGGCTAGTAATGCTAGTTCTTCTAGAGCGATCTTTTCGCTGAATTCGTGCGTGTCTATGTAGAGTCCTGCGATGGCTTTTACAATAGTCGTCTTACCTGTTCCTGGACCTCCAGTTATTATAGTGATGTTTTCGCTTAAGGCCATCTTGATCGCCCGTTTTTGGTCGCCATTATAGACGACTCCATTAGCTTGACTGAACGCTTCGATCCTCTCGTCGAGCTTAGAGATCTTCTTCGGTTTATTGTCGTTAATTTCGTGCAACGATTCTGCTATGTTGTTTTCCATCTTGTAATATCCGTATAGAAAATATCGGTCGTCGAGTATCTTTATCTCTCGGCGATTTTTTAGCCTATCTATGTATTCGTCGAACTCTTCTTCCGTTAATACGATGTCAAAATTAGCCAGTCTCGTTCGTATCTCTTCTTTATATGAGTATGTATCTCCCGTTTCGAACGATAGTTCTTTCAGCGATTCGATTATGCAAGCCTCTATTCTGTTTTCATCGGTTTCGTTTTTTAAATTAAAGTATACTTTGTCCAAAGTTTTAAACTCGATTTCGTTTATCAGCGAGTATACGTTTTCCTCGAGAACGCTTTTGATGCTCATACCATAGACGTTTAAAAGATTCATGGCGTTTTTCATAGTAAATCCTAATTTAGTTAGGTATATTATCACTTCGTCACTGTTTTGGTATTTTATTATCGAATTGTATATGCTATCAGCTTTTTTCTCCGTCATTTTAGGAATTAAAAGTAGACAACTTTTGTCTTCTTTGATCTTCTCCAAAGCTTTATCTCCTAGAAGTTCTACAATTTGCTCAGCGGTTTTTTCGCCACATCCTTTGACTAAACTGGAAGATAAAAAGTCGACGACGGCATCTTTGCCTTCCGGTTTGATGTGCTCATAAGAAGATACTTGGAATTGAAAGCCGTATTTTCCGTTTTCGACATAGTTTCCATAAAAAATGTAGTTTTCGTCGACGGTTAACTCGTAGAAGTATCCGGTGAATGTAACTGTGTGGTTCGCAAGTTCTTCTTGGAGTTTGTCGCTTGCTTCCTTTACTCTGAAAAGACCTATTTTATAGCCATTTCCATCAGTAGATTCGTATATAGTTTTTTTAAATTTTCCTTTGATGTATTCCATTAGTAGATACTCCCTTCTAGGAACATTTTAACAGAAGAAAGACTAAAGCTCAAGTGGGTACTCTATTTTAGAGATCTAGCCTATAGTACAAACTCGTAGATGAATTAAAACGTTTTGCAAAGAAAAAAACTTCAAATAAAGTTCTCTTTTCTGCCTTCGGCCATCGTAGTTTTTTGTTCCAAATATGTCCTATAATCTGAATAAGGTACCACGACGTGAATCGAGCCGCCTAGGTTCAGTTCGACATTCGTTTTTTCCTCTAAAGATAGAAGATCTTTTAGGTAAGCTTCTTTCTCTTCGTCGGAAGGATCGCTTTTTTCGTGAAACTTTAAATATGCTTCTATATATGCTCCATAGATGCTGTTCTCATCTGTCTCTTTAGTACTTTTTGGATTTCCAAATAGTACTTTTTTATAAAAAAGGCTTTGCTCTTTATTAGATTTATTAGGTTTTTTAGCTATGCTCGCCGCGGTTGAATTTATGAGATAGTCGTAAAAGTAACTTTCTAATTCGACAATTCTGTTGTCTTTGGAGTTTAGGCTCTGTACGATTTCGTCATTTTTTTCGATTATTTTTTCTATCAATTCGAGATCTTTGGTTAGATCTTGACCATCTAATTTGTTAGTTTTTTTGTGAGCGTTTTCACCAGTGCAGAGCGAATAGATCTTGTTATTTCTGATGAGCCCTATCGATAGACCGAACGAACCGAGGCGATGGTAGATTCGCACGGTTAATTTGTGCTTTTTTTTGTCTCTGGATGTATAAGTTGCATCAAATGTCCTAGTTAATCTGTTACCCATCAAAATCACCTATTATTAGTATAATTTTTTTGACAGAATTATTCAACTTTTTCTATCTCTCCATTTACAATTAAACCGTCAAGAGAATCGATTTTTACCAGCACCGTTTTGCCAGGCTTAATACGGCCTTTAAAATGTACGAGAATATAGTTTGAAGTATGGCCTTTAAGGTTCGACTCCTCACCTGTTTCTACGATGACATCTAAGGTTTTACCGATAAACTGTGAATAGTATTCTTTTTCCAATTTAGTCGATAATTCTAAAATCGTATGTACTCTTCGTTTTTTTGTCGCTTCGTCGACGAAGTGATCTTTCATTTCTTCAGCTTTAGTGCCACTTCTTAAGGAAAATGGAAATGTATGAATTTTAGTAAATCTGACTTTTTCGATAAAACGTACTGTTTCTTCGAAGTTTTCCTCTAACTCGTATGGAAAACCGACGATCAAATCAGTAGTTATGCTTATATTCGGCCTTATGCTTCTTATCGTTTGGATCTTGTTGTAAAAATACTCTGTATCGTATTTACGATTCATGTGTTTTAAAATCTCGTCACTTCCCGTTTGGAGGGGAATGTGAAGGTGGTCACATATTTTAGGATTCTGTGCAAGCTCGTTTAAAAATTTGTCGTCGAGCTCAGTAACTTCGATAGAAGAGATCCTTATTCGTTTCAAATCTTCGATTTGGCTAATCCTTCTAATCAGGTCGACCAAATCATAGTCTTGTCCTCGACCATATGAACCTGTGTGGATGCCCGTGAGGACGATCTCACTGTGTCCCATTTTTACGAGTTCTTCTATCTCTTTAGTTGCTACGTCGATATCCTTACTTCTCAAATTTCCTCTCATGTAAGGTATTATGCAGTAGGCACAAAAGTTGTCACAGCCGTCTTGGATTTTAACGAACGCTCGGGTTTTGTCGCTTTCGTTCTTCAACATCATATCTTCAAAAGGAACTTTCGACATATCGTAAAATTTAGAGATCGTTTTTTTAGATTGTTTAAATTCTTCTACTAAGGTGACTATCTTAGACTTGTCTTTATTTCCTATCAAAATGTCTATTCCTAAAGATAGGAGTTCTTCTCTGTGATTTTCTGCACTGCAGCCGCATACGACGATTATGGCATTTTCTGACTCTCTTTTTGCAAGTCTTATCATATGCCTGCTTTTTGCGTCGCTTTGATTCGTAACAGAACACGTGTTGATGACTACTACATCCGGCTCTTCTTGTAATTTGACTTCACTGTAACCAGCTTCGTTAAACTTCTCTTTAACATAATCACTCTCATAGCTATTTACTTTGCATCCTAGCGTAATAATCGAAAATTTCATAGTAAAACCTCCCTAGAAAAAATAGTTAGAATCTATCTAACTAAGTTTTTTTGTAGTACTTTTAGTGCCGATAAGAAAGCTTCTTCGTTTTCATAACTCATCATGATCGCTTTAGGAAGATTGACGAGTTCTTGTGTCTTGCTTTCTTTGTTGTCAACTTTTTGAACTACGATGTCATCGAAACCGCTTTCATAGTTGTCATCGTAATAAATGTTTGTCGCTGTAGATGCTCTTTGAACAAGTTCGTCGTAACTTATGATTGCAGTATCTTCCATCTCTTTTTCATACTCGCTGAGATCGATAGGTTTAGGACTGTAATCCGTTTCTAGTTCGTCGACTATTTTGCTTAGCGGTTTTTGGTTGACGCTCGGTTTCGGCAGGCTTATCTTGTCGTCTGCTACGGACAGCATCTGACTCAAATCGCCCTCTTCCTCATCATCGTCGACTTTTATTAGATAGACTATGTAAACTAAAAGCAACAATAGCAGTAAAGTTACGACGAAGAAAAATAAGTCGCCCCAACCAAAAGAACTAAATAATCCCCCGATAGTTAAAACTATTCTTTCCATAGTACCTCTTCCTTATACTTCACAGGGATGTGCTCCCTTATGGAAAGTATTATAGCACACTCGACACATACTTTGCAATCATATTACATCATGGTTGACACAGTTGCTTCGATTATACTGCTCGTATCGATGTAGTTGTTCCCTTTTTCAGTAATATTGATCACGCCATAATTTTTACTTATTAAATGATCGATCGGAACACCGAAGAATTTTGAAAGCTCTACGAGTGTACTTACTTGCATGTCGTGTCCTTGAAACATGTAGATCAGCGTCGAATAAGGAATCTTCGACAATTTTGCAAGTTGTAGTTTGCTCTTTATATTCTTTTCCTTCATCAATTCTTTCAATTTTTGATCGTTTAACATAATATTACCTCCCTGTATAATACATTATAACTTATTTTATTTTTTTAATATAGAGAGAAAGTTTACAAAACTTTATAAAATTTTGCCAAAAAATAAAAATGACAAATTTAAAAATCGTCATTTTAGAAATTCGGTATTAATTTTGTTATGAAGTTTTTGAAAAGTATTAGAATTGCTTTTCTTTAATACTCTACCAAAATTGTAGCAATAAGGATTTGTAAGGTTATCAGTAAGAACTCTATAGTCGTCACTCGAAGATATGGAAGCACATTTTGTCTTTTTGCTCATGTTTTTAATCATTTATTTTCACCATTTATATTATGGCAAGATAGCTGAGTTTTATGCAGTTTAAAAAGGTTTTATTTAAGAGATCGTTTATTAAACGGATTATTCAAAGTCAGGATCTATAGGAATCTCTGGCTCGGCAGGATCTATAGGTTTCCATCGGGGTGTAATCGTAACATCGCCAGTTAATTCCTTATCTAGGTCGACCAGTACTCCATCTATGGTCCATCCTTCGAATACATAACCTTCTTTCGAAGGATCTGATATATCTGACAATATTGATGATAGAGTTTCACCTTGTTGAAAATTACCCCTGAGAATTACGAGATCGTCAACCATTATTGTGACGCGATAAATTGTCATATCGAAATATAGTGTACATCTTTCAGAATTCTCTGATGTCATATTTATAGTTAATGTTTCAGGATCTTGAGATAGAATTCCACCATTGGAGCATTTGCTTCGTTCTAAATTTAGATTATATCCTTTTCTCGGGAATTCTTTTGAATCGTTTATCTGATATTCTTCATGTATATCCTGAACATACATCGATATTAAAGAGTTTTTAGACAGTTCGGACTCTTGGCTTATCACTGTTTTATTCGATATAAAAAGCATTACACCTACAATCATTATTATAAGACCGACCATAGTGAAGTTTTTCTTAAATTTTTTCATAAAAATGTCTCTACTTCTTCTTGTATTTATCCTATTTTTTGTAAAATGCTCTTATATCTTCCATAAGATTTGGATTAAAAGTTTTGTTCTTGATCATCTCGATTTCAAACTTATATGGAGGATATAATCGCTCTTTAGAATCTTCATCGTTACCAATATATGGTGTCTCTAGTATTTTCGGTATGTCTTCTAGCCGCGGATTATAAATTACGTTTAAAAGATTTTCAAACCCTATAGTTCCATATCCTATACATTCGTGCCTGTCTTTATGAGAGCCTCTGGGGTTTTTAGAATCGTTTATATGGATGGCTTTTATCTTATCGATGCCGATCGTCTTATCGAACTCATTTAAATAGGAATCAAATGCACTTATATCTTCTCCAGCATCGTTTAAATGGCAAGTATCTAAACATACTCCGATGCGCTCTTTTTTTATGATACCATCTATTATCGTTTTGATTTCTTTTGTAGTAGTGCCAATTTCGGTTCCTTTCCCAGCCATAGTTTCTAAGCAAATTATCGTTGAGTCTGTCGTATCCAATACGATGTTTAAGGCATATATGATATTTTTTATCGCATCGTCTCTTTCTAAACCGACGGCACTTCCCGGATGCAGTACGATATATTTGATTCCCAACAGATCGCATCTTTCGAGTTCGTTTATCAAAAAGTTTATACTAAAACGATACTTCTCTAAGTCTTTATTATTAGCAAGATTTATGATGTATGGAGCATGACAAATGACATTTTCGAGCTTTATCTCGTTTTCTTTTATCATATTTAAAGCCTCGATAGATAGAAAGTCGTCGATCGGACTTCTAGCTGTATTTTGTGGGGCACCAGTATAAAACATGAAAGCATTTGCCCCATAGGAAAGTGCTTGTTCTACACATCCCTTCAACTGTTTTTGGCCAAAATTTACATGACATCCTATAGTTAACATGAAACTACCTCCGATACTCTTCTATCATTATTATAAATTGTAAAAGAAAAAAAGTAAAGAACTTGTCTTTGTTCGTTTACTTTGTTCCCTCAGTACATTTTTTCATCAATTCTGTAGCTTCACTCAACGATAAGCATGCTTCATTTGAAGATTTATCACAATCGATATTTAAGATAGAATCTATCTTGTTTTGTACGTCGTTTGAGAATGTACCATTATAAAGATATGCATCGTCTGTCAAGTAGATTTGGTAAGTCGTATCGGATTTGCCGCCTGTCGTCGTCGTCCTATGATTGACACGAACGAAGCCTTTGTAGTTTCCTGGACTATTTATACCAATGTCTTCAAAAGTATAGCAATATTCTCTATTTCCAGAACTATCATATTCAAAAACGTGTGGACTTATCGCTTCATTGAGCATCTTTCTAGATTCATATTCTTGTAAAGCAGAATTAAACATTTTCTCACCATACATTTGGAACGATTTCTTTTTTGCTTTGTTCATAGATTCGATGATGTTAGGAACGGCTAAAATCATGATAATAGCTAACACTACGATTACGGCTAACAATTCTATTAATGTGAAACCTTTCTTATTTGCCTTTTTTCTATTCTTCATGAACATTTTCCCTACTTTCTGTTTTCATTATACTAGTGGCTTTTTTAAAAGTCAATATTTTTTGTAAGCCTAAACCACATATTTTTGTTCATATACACGCTTATTTGGAATGCGATGGATGCTCGGCTACTGCTTGTAACATCTCATCGTCATTTTGATTGCAAATTTTTATAGTATTCGTATCTTTTAGATGCAGCTTTTTTATTAAGCGACAAAAGTTCTTCTGCTAGGGATTCGTCTTTAATTTTAAGCGAGTTATATCTGACTTCTCTATCTAAGAAACTATCGTATTTATCGAAGTCTGGTTCTTTAGAATCTATGGTGAGTGTTTCCCCATCGTATCTCATAAGTATCGTGTAACCGCATTCTACGGCTAGGCGTTCTTCTTCTATAGAGCAGTTCATACCTTTTTTGATACCTTGTTCTATACATGGAGAATAAGCTATTATTATCGAAGGCCCTTCATGCTCTTCAGCTTCTTTAAAAGCTTTGATCGTCTGGAACATATTCGCACCTAAAGATGCGCTTGCAACATAGACGTTAGGATAAGCCATCGCTATTTTGAATAAATCTTTTTTATCTGTCTTTTTGCCATTATCAGTAAATTCGGCAACTTGGCCAAAGTGGCTAGATTTAGAAGCTTGTCCTCCCGTATTAGAATAAACTTCTGTGTCGAGGACGAGGATGTTGATATTTTCGTTCGAAGATAGGACGTGATCTATTCCACTGAAACCTATATCGTATGCCCAACCATCTCCGCCTATCGCCCATATACTCGGTTTTTCTATATAGTCTAACAATTCATCGATCTCATTAGGTATGTCACAAAGTCTTAATTCTTCCTTTATCTTCTTTGTTATCTCGTAGTTGTCCATGTTTTCTATCCATTCTTTAAAAAGTTCTCTCATCACTTCGTCGACGCTTTCTTGCGATTCGACCATAATATCTTTTATTCTGTTGCGAATAGTTTCCGTACCTTTGAGAAGTCCATAGCCGAATTCGGCATTATCCTCAAAGAGGCTATTTGCCCAAGGAATACTATAGGGAGTGGATGGAACGCTTCCTCCATAGATGCTAGAACACCCTGTCGCATTTGCGATCATCAAGCGATCGCCATAGAGTTGCGTTAACAGTTTGATATATGGCGTCTCTCCACATCCTGCACAAGCTCCCGAAAATTCAAATTTTGGTTTTTGTAATTGAGAGCCCTTTATAGTAAATTTATCGAACATAGTTGGGTTTTTGTAAAAGTTGAAAAGCGTGTTTGCAAGTCTTTGTTTCTTTAAATCGGGACGTCCGAATTCTAAAGCTTTTTCTCCTTTTTTGCCTGGACATACATCGATACATAAGCCGCATCCTGTACAATCCGCTTCACTGACACTTATGATGAATCTGTATTTATCGTCTTTATCTCCTATTAAATTTATCCCGTGTTCAGCATAGTCGCTGTCTTTTTCGACGACGAATGGCCTTATTACTGCATGTGGACAGACGATGGAGCACATGCCACATTCGATACAATTTTCGCTTTTCCAGCTAGGAACTGTGTCTGTTGTTGTTCGTTTTTCAAGCTTGCTTAATCCTTCTGGAAATTCTCCTGTTCTAAAGCTCATCAGATCTCCGACTTTTAATTCGTTTCCTTTTCTAGAGTTGATCATATCGACGACATCGGTCGAATCTAAAGTTGTTCCATCCTGAGTGAGCTTAGCCTTAAATGGCACTAGGCCTACTATCGCTTCCTTGACACACTTAATATTCGCATTTACGATTTTCTCGCCTTTTGTCTTAAATCGTTCTTGGATGCTCTTAGTAAGAATTTCTTCATAGTTATCAAATCCTAAAAGCTTCAGAAGAATCGTCTCGAATATGAGACTGATCTTTCCTTTTAGATCGTTTCTCTCAGCAATTTTTCCTGCATCGATCGTAAATACTGTGATATTTTTTTCGACTATATCCTTTTGAATTTTTAAAAGCATCGGAATTTCTTCAAAACGTTTCTTAGAATTTACGATTAAAACTCCATTGTTTGCCAGATCGTCTGTGAGTTCGAATTTATTTAAATAACTTTCTTTCGTCACGACTAAGATATTCGGATGTTCTGGATAGTAAGGTGCATCGATTCGTTCACTGTCGAATCTGAGATGTGAAATCGTCACACCTCCACTCTTTTTAGAATCGTATTCGAAATAGCCTTGTACATATTGTTCGGAGTGATTGCCTATTATTTTTAAAAGATCTTTCGAAGCACTTACCATGCCATCAGAACCATATCCATATATTAATAATTCTTTAGTATGGTCTTTGATATCGAGGTTTTTCTTTTCTAAACTTAAATTGGTAATGTCGTCCTGTATACCTATAGTAAAGTTATCTTTAGGGGCATTTTCTAGCATGTCGTATACTGCGTATATGTCGCTTGGAGTCGTATTTTTAGACGATAAGCCGTAGCGCCCGCCATATATCTCTATGTTGCAATCTTTTAAAGCAGATACTACGTCTAGATACAGCGGTTCACCGATGCTTCCTGGTTCTTTGGTCCTATCTAAAACGGCGATTCTTTTAACCGATTTTGGCAACACACTTATAAGATATTCTCGACTGAACGGTCTATATAGATGAACGGCGATCAGTCCCACATTTTGTCCCATAGTATGCAAGGCTTCGATAGTCTTTTTTATAGTGCTAGTTACACTTCCCATCGCTACGATGACATATTTAGCTTTATCGCTTCCATAATAGTTGAAAGGCTTGTAGTCGGCATTTTGAATTTCGTTTATCTTGTCCATATAATATTCGACTGTTTTAGGTACGATCTCGTAATCTCTATTTCGGGCTTCGACGCTTTGAAAATAGACGTCTTCATTTTCAGCCATCCCTCTAGAATGCGGTCTATTTATATTTAGTGTCTTATCTCTAAATGTCCTTACAGCATCACGATCGATCAACTTTAATAGATTGCCGTCTTCGAGCAGTTGTATCTTATTTATTTCGTGACTAGTTCTAAATCCGTCCATAAAATGAAGAAACGGGAGGGAAGTTTTGATCGCCGAAAGGTGTGCGACTGCTGCCAAATCATGAGCTTCTTGAACACTCGAAGAAGCAAGCATGCAAAAACCTGTCTGTCTTACAGCGTATATGTCACTATGGTCTCCAAATATTGACAATGCGTGAGTTGCAAGTGTCCTCGATGCGACGTGCATGACTGCCGGAAGTTCTTCGCCCGCAATCTTGTACATATTAGGAATCATCAAAAGAAGTCCCTGACTGGCAGTAAATGTACTAGCAAGAGTTCCCGATAGTAAAGCTCCATGTAAGGTTCCTGCTGCTCCTGCTTCCGATTGCATTTCGATGACGTTTACTGTATCTCCAAAAAGATTTTTAACTCCTACAGAACTTAATTTATCCATGTTCGAAGCCATCGGGCTAGAAGGAGTAATCGGATAAATGCTAGCAACCTCGCTGAATTTATAGGCAATCGTAGATGCAGCTGTGCATCCGTCCATAACTTTTTTCATAGTATCTTCGTCCTCTCTATCATTAGTTAAATTATAAACTTATAAGTACTTAAATGCAAGTGAAAGAGTATCTTTTGATATTCTCAAACATTTGACATTTACTGACTTTTTTTTCATATAATTTTAGTATGACAGGTCCTTTAAGTGAACAGTTGAGCGAAATCGGTCGCGAAGATATCATATGGGCGACTTATATATTTGTCGCCATTTTTGCCATCATATCTAATCAAATAGAAAAAGATTATGTCTATACTCACGACCAAAAAAAGTATAGAGAATTTCACAATTTAAACATTATTCTTTTAACTATAAGTTTTTTAGTATACATCTATTTTTTCGTAAACGCATCGAATAAATTTTCTAAAAGCAGAGATAAAAAAAACTACATGACTGTAGTTGCGACGACTCTGTTTCTAGTTGGAGGTGGAATCCTCTTGTATTTAGAGTGGATCGGATACGACGAACCCGATATATTATGATCATATTTCTCTCAACCTAAGTGTTCTATGAAACTTTGAAACCTTTTTTAACATAACCTTAGGATCGTTTAAACTAGGTGTCACGTCTGTCATCAAATATGCCGTCGATATAGCTAGTGATATTACTATGATTGATACCAGAACCGCCAAAAATATTTTTTTATTAGATTTCTTCGTGCAAAAAGGCCCCACTTTCTATATCTGCACATCGTTTACAGCGATTATTTTTGTTTATTAATCTAGTTCGTTTCGTACACTTCTCTCTTTATTTCTTCGATGTTGTCACGCATCATCGTTTTATAATTGTGTCCATTTTTGACATCATCTTCAGACAATATAGTCATACTTTTTATGACATTTTTTTGAGCACCCTCTTGTATGAAAGATTTAATGAGTTCTGTCTCAACTTGATTGTCTAGCATGTAAACATATTTTACATGCCCATCTTTGATAGCTTTTTTAGCTTTATTTTTTGTAGTACTTGTCACTTCTCCAAGAGACTCATCTATGTTGATCACATCAAAGCCATATTTTGATAGAAAACTCAAGGCGTCACTCGCGATCAAAATAGTCGTATTTTTAGCATTCTCTGGAACCATTTGGAATTCAGCATCATAAGAACTTATCAAAACCTTTAAACTCTCGTAATTTTTATTTATCTCTTCGATGATATATTTGTTATTGATGTATTCTTCGAATCCGTTTTTAATGTTGTGCGCTAGCATGAGAAAGTCGCTCGGGTTGAGCCATAGTTCTTCGATAGAACTATTGTAATCTAAGCCTTGGCTCACGTCGATAATTTTTAAATTTTTATTTTTATTTAACAAGTCGCGAGCAATACCTTTTTCTTCTGAAAGTCCATTATAGACAAATATGGATCCTTTCGAATATTCTTCAATCTGTTTATCTGTCAATTTATATGATCCGAGATCAGTTTCAGCTGGATAGATCGACTTTACATTAGAATTATATCCATACAAATAGTCTGTGACGAATTGGACTGGATAGACTGTCGTGAATATATCTACGCCTTCCAAGTCATCTCTTTTAAAACAACTGGTCATCATAAGTAGTACAAAACTTAGACACAATAATTTTTTTAATATATTTTTCAATTAAATCATTCCCATCTTCTAACTAGATACATTTTACTATAAAACCGTCTTTTTGTAAAATAAAACTAGTAAAAGTCTCCATTGTTGTTGTATAATGAGAATATACTATTATAAAGAAAGGTGTGAAATCAATCATGAATTTTTTAGAAAAATATGGTATCAAAATTAAAAACGAAGAGATGTTGTTGACAGCACTTACGCATACTTCTTATTCGAATGAACATAATTGCGAGTCGTATGAGAGGCTCGAGTATTTAGGAGATGCAGTTTTGGAGTTGATCACGAGTGAGTACTTTTACTTAAATACTGATTCTAAGGAAGGAGCAATGACAAAGTTGCGTGCCCGTTATGTATGTGAACATGCCAACTACGAATATGCCAAAGTAGTAGGTTTTATTCCCTATATCAGATTGGGAAATGGTCAGATACATAATTTGAACGAGACGATCGTTGCAGATGTGTTCGAAGCAATTTTAGGAGTCATCTTTTTAGAATGTGGGTATGAAGTCTCTAAGAACTATGTCTTAGAAGTTATCACTCCTTTTATAAAGGAAAATCGCGTCTTTTACTCGGACTATAAGTCTCTACTTCAAGAGATGATGCAGACATCGAAAAAGACTTTAGAATATAAACTTCTGAGTGAAGATGGGCCTGCCCACGATAAAACTTATATTTTCGATGTCGTAGTCGACGGCATAGTATATGGTCGTGGATCTGGAAAAAGCAAGAAGGAAGCAGAACAGAACGCTGCGAAGGATGCCTACGATAAGGCTGTAAAGAAGTAATTAGATGAGAGGAATTAGAACATGCAACTTAAAAGTATTAAAGCAAGCGGATTTAAATCGTTTGCCGACAAAATTGAGATAGACATCAAAGATGGTATAACGGGAATCGTCGGTCCAAACGGAAGCGGTAAATCCAACATCGTCGATGCTGTAAAGTGGGTTTTAGGTGAACAATCTGTGAAAGCGCTCAGAGGTTCTAAGGAGATGAGCGACGTCATATTTCAAGGAAGTATTTCGCGAAAACCTTTGACTCGCGCGAGTGTCACGCTTACTTTCGACAACAGCGATCACTATTTGAACAGTGATTTTAAAGAGATAGAGATAAAAAGAATCGTCTATACTTCTGGAGAAAATGAATATCTGTTGAACAATTCAAAAGTTAGATTGAAAGATATAACCGACCTGTTTTTAGATTCGGGTGCTGGAAAAGAAGCTTTCAGCATCATTTCGCAGGGTAAAATCGGAGAGATCCTCAATAGTAAACCAGAGGAACGACGTGCAATAATCGAGGAAGCAGCAGGAGTCCTCAAATATAAGAAAAGAAAAGTCGAGAGTTTGAAACGTCTAGATAAGACGAATGACAATCTATCGAAAGTCGATCTAGTCATCGGAGAACTCTCTGTGAATTTAGAACCCCTTCGCGAACAGAGTGAAAAGGCAAAAAAATATGAATCGTTTAAAGAAGAATTGGAAAGTATCGAAATCGCTTTGCTCATCAACGATATAACTAACATAAACGGAGAATATGAAGGTTTGAAGAGTAACGCAGAGGAACTTAGGTCGTCGATATCTTCGATAGAAGCATCAAATTCTAAGGATGACGCGAGTCAGGAAAAAATGAAACTCGAATTATTGAAGTTAGAAGCTGATATAAATAGAGAGAGTCAAAATCTGCTTAAAGTTACTGAAGAGTTATCGGCATTAGAAGCTAATAAGCAACTGATGATCGAGAGAAAGAAATATGAAGTCGACGACGTGAAATTAGAGAGTAACATCTTAAATTTGAAGGAAGAGATCAAGTCTTTGGAGTCTAATTTAGCTTCCCTCGATGGAGAGATCAAAGATTTGGATGATCGGATTCAAAAGGCACGAGAGAGAAAGTCTACTCTGGACATCGACATGAGGAAGCTAGAAGCGACAAAGGGAAGTCTCATGAGCGAGATAGCACTCAAGACGCGAGTATTGGGCGAAACTAAGAATAAGATAGATATAATGAACGCCAACTTAGAGAATGACAGTCTACTCCCCTTCTCTGTTAAATCTGTATTGACTAATCCTCGTTTAACTGGGTTACATGGTACTTTAGGAAGTCTTTTAGAGATAGATGAAAAGTATGTGACAGCGATAGATATCGTCTTAGGTGCTATGCAAAACGTCGTAGTTTGTGACGACGAGCAGGCAGCCAAAAAAGCCATAAGTTACCTCAAAGATAATAAACAAGGTCGTGCGACGTTCTTTCCTTTGAACGTCATCAAACCTAGATATTTAGACGATTCTACTTTGACGAGAATAAAAGGTGATTCTGGCTTCGTCGGTATCGCTAGTGATCTAGTATCTTTCGATATAAAGTATAAGTCTGTAATTTTAAATCAGTTAGGAAATGTCGTAGTTGCAGAAAACATCGATGCCCTCAATCGAATCGGTAAGATGATCAATTATTCTTATAGAGTCGTGTCTTTAGATGGAGAGATACTCCATACGGGTGGATCTTTGACTGGTGGTTCGGTGAAAGCAAATAAAAATACTTTGGTCGAGAAAAATAATGTGAAGAGTCTAACGGCAGATCTCGAAAGGATTTCTAAGGACTTAGACAATTGTAATAGTAGATTAGATTCTACTCTCGAAGAAGAACAGCTCGTCATGGCTAGAATCAACGAAGTGGATAAAGAAATAGTAGCCTTGGATGAAGCTAAACGGAATAAAAATACTTATCGCGAAGCTGCGAGTTCGAGCATAACTGCAAAGACTAATGAGCTCAAAGGTACGGAGGGTATCCGTTCAAGTTCGTTGGATAAAGAACTCGACGAAACGATAGAACAATATTATGCAAAAGAGAATATCAAGAATGAAATCGTCTCAACCTTGGATAAATTAAAAGAGAGAAAGTCTGATTTAAATGCAGAACTTTCGGAGATAGAACTTGCCAACAAGAAACAGAACTCTGAATATAATCGCAAAGTTAACGATTTGAAAGATATCGAAGTTAAACTTGGCAAGATGGACATTAAATTAGATAATTTACTTCTGCGTCTAAGTGAAGAATATAATATCACTTATGAACGCGCGAAGGCTACAGTCGAAGTTCCTGAAGATATAGAAGGCACTAGAAACAGAGTTCAGGTTCTAAGGAAGAACATAAAAGATCTCGGAGAAGTAAATCTGGGTGCCATAAGCGAATTCGAAAGAATAAATACTAGGTATGAATTTTTGGACGATCAGCGAAAGGATCTAAAGGAGTCTATCGAGAATATCTTAGGCATTATCAGCGAGATGGATGCGACTATGGAGCAGGAATTTAAAGATACTTTCGACAAGGTTAACGTCGAGTTTCAGAGTGTATACAGTCGCCTATTCAAGGGTGGACACGGAGAACTCGTACTAACTGATCCTTTGAATCTGCTCGAAACCGGAGTCGATATCATAGCAGAACCTCCAGGCAAGAAACTTAAGAACATCACTCTTCTAAGTGGTGGTGAGAAAACTTTAACAGCAATCGCCCTACTCTTTGCGATTTTGAACGTCAAGGTGGTTCCTTTCTGTATTTTAGATGAGGTCGAGGCTGCATTAGACGAAGCGAACGTCGACACGTTTGGAACGTATTTGAAGGAGTATGAACATAAAACTCAATTCATCGTGATAACACACAAGAAAAAAACTATGGAATATGCAAATACTCTATACGGCATTACGATGCAAGAGTCTGGTGTCTCTAAACTCGTAAGTGTCAAATTGGAAGGAATCGAAAAGTGAGAATGTCTCGCTTTTTTTGTATTAAAAACTCGGAATTAATCCAAGCTTTCTAGCAATTCGACATCTCTCAAGTATTTCTTTAAATTTTCCTTATCTAGGCTATATCTATCCAGCTGTTCTATTCCTTCAAGTCTCTTATCTTCGACTAGTTTTTTGACGTCGTTCTCGACTTTTCTTTCCGACATATGTTTCACTAAACAATGTATCGAACTCATCTTTGCTATTGACATCATAATAGTAGAACATCATGCTCGTGAATAGACTCTTTCCGAATCTTCCAGGTCTTAAGTAAATTAGAGTTTTTTTATATTGTCTAACTTACTCAAATACTTAGTCTTATCTATGTATTCAAATCCTTCTGTCATTAACTCTTTATAATTTATTATTCCATAAGACGACTTTTTCATGGGAATCACTTCTTTCTAGTTAAATCCTACAATGAGTATTTATAAAAAGATATAAAAAATCGCCTTGGCGATTTATGAAACTTTGATACCTTTTTTTACATAACCTTGAGTGTTAGTAGCTATCATGTTATCTACTAAGCTAGAGGCTTCTTCCGTGTAATTTACAGTTATAGTTGCAGGAGGTACACCAGGTCCATTTTCAAACATTTTACTATAATTGGTACACTTTGTTCCTCTTATAGTGATCGTCGTTGTTAGATTGCGGCATCCTTCAAACATATTGTTCATACTTATAACTTGACTTGTATCGAAGTTGTCTATATTTAATTTTGTTAAACTACTACAGTCATAAAACATTCCAGACATATCTGTAACCTTGCTAGTATCAAAGTTCTTTAAATTCAATATCATTAAGCTATTACAATAACTAAACATTCCTGACATATCAGTGACGTTATTTGTGTTAAAATTACTTAGGTCTAATGTTGCCAAGCTTTGACAGCCACTAAAAATATTCCTCATATTCGTTACTTTGCTAGTATTTAAATTATCTATATTTAATGATATTAAATTTCGACAATTAGCAAACATACTTTCTATGTTTATTAATTTGCTTGTGTCGAAGTTACCTAGATTCAACGTTGTTAAACTTCTGCACTCAGCAAACATCCCAGACATATCAATAACTTTGCTTGTATCAAGACGACTTAAATCAAGCGTTTTTAAAGAGCTACAGCCAGAAAACATTTCAGACATGAGGAGCACATTAGTTGTATTTAAGTTTGTTAAATTGTCTATGTTCTCTAAATTCGTGAAGCCAGAAAATAAACCTGAACTATCCCTATTTGCTATAACTTCTCCATCCGATTGGATATATGTGATATATTTTGTATTATCTTCTGCATCTGGTACTAGATAGGCCATTACACTTTCATTCTGGACACTAGATATGTCGTATACATAACTTGCATTTTCTTTTGGATTTAATGTATCTTCAAAGATTATTTTTTTTATCTCTTTATTATGTTGCCATATACCCTCTTTAAATACATTTTCACCAGCTTCAGAATCATATCTGAACTGTGTTGCCATCAGTTCATTCGAAATGGATTCAGATAGTACTGTGTCGCTTGGTACTATAGACAGTTTTATGGAGTACTTTGCATTTAAATTCTCGTTTTGGTTGTAACCTTTATTCAAGAAAATTACTGTCATTTTATAGTTTTGAGTAGTATTACCTTCTATCTCTATGCTATTTTTTATCGTTACATTCGCAGTTTTAACTTCTCTATATGGAACTGGTGTCGTATCTATGAGAACTTCTCCTGTGTCGATGTTTTCTATTTTGTAAACCAACTCATCGTTTTTAAAAGTATTTTGTAAGTGCTTGAAATAAAGAGTATAGCTTAGTTCCCTATTAGATTCGTTCTTTATTTGAAATGTCTTCTCTACACTTTCTCCTAGAGATAAATCTTTGTTGATGTTTTCACAATGAAATGGATTATCATCTGCACAGTCTGCATATATTAAAGTTAGATTATCTGTATTTGCTCCTATATTTAAGGGATCATTTAAACTAGGTAGTATGTCTGTCATCAGATATGCTGTCGATATGGCTAGTGATATTACTATGATCGAAATTAATATTGCCAATAGTGTTTTCTTGTTTTTATTATCCATGTTAAGTTCCTTTCATCTTGTATTATTTTGTCTTTCATCATCTGATTTAATACATTTGATGATACTTATTTTATGAGTTCATCCTATATTAAAAGTATATACTGAAATGGTTGTAAACGCAAGCACATCGCTATTTCTTTACAGTCTAAAGTATTCGATCGAAGAAAAAAACGATCCTATCTAAAATAAAAAAAGCTTATAGAGTTCCTATTAGACTTTTTAATTTTTTTCTATCGTCGTGTTAAACAATTGATATTCGTCACTTTTGTACTTTATCTTACCGTCATTTGCTAGCCTGTAAACGACAAAACTCTTAGGATACTCAGTTTCAGCATATACATTGTATCCAGGTTTTAAGACGACACTAGAATAATAATCGTCATCTACCATCCATTCAAAAGCTTTTTGATCTGCTTTTGTATCGAGATCATTTTTTTCGTTTTCAAACGACATAAAACTAGATGCTTTTGCTCTGTTAAAATCGCTTTTACAGTGGACGAGTTCGTGTAATAAGGCGAAGTAAATATCCGCGATGCGTCTATGTTTCTTCGTCAAATATATCGTCGGTTTATCTTTGTGAACTTTAAAAGCTCCTCTTATCTTACTTCCCGGAATGTCTTCTTCTATCACTAAATATATTCCCGCTTCGTTAAAGTCTCGCACTAGATCTTTTTCTGCAAACTTACTTTTTGAAGCATAATTTCTTATCTTGCCTATCAATATATCTATATTCTCTTTTGCATACTTTCCGATAGTTTGTTTTAAAGTTTTTTTGTAGCATTTCTCTAACCATAAAGCTAAGAGTTCTGGTTTGTCGTTTTAACTTTTATATAGTATTCCATTGTCGATCTCGTATATCTTTTCGATCTTAGGTACTCTCAAATATTTCAGTATGTCTTTCATCACTTCGGTTTTATCCTCTTCATCTGTAAATGGTAAAAACTCGCTTTTTATCAGAAATTTGTAGTTGAATTTATTTAATAAAGTACTGATAGTCAATTTGTGAGTATCCAAATAGTCTTCTATATCACATTCCATTTTATAATTCGATTCTATTTCATAGATAAACGATTCGGGAATGTCTGTTATCATGGATATTTTAGATATCGTATTCGAAGATAAATCTTCCTTGCCAGATAGGATGTCGATCAAATGTTTTTGGGTCAGGCCTAGTCTCACAGCAAAATCTTTATTAGTTATATTGTTAAGTTCTAGATAATCTTTTAAGTAATCTTTAAATCTTATTTTATTCATACTAGGACTCCTTCCTTTAATTTTCTTTTAAAATCCTCATAGTGGTTCATCGTTATAAATATAAGCCCGATTTCGTTAGTAACTTTATCTATTTTGAAGATCAATCTAATAACTCCACCGCTTTTTGAGAGATAACAAGAATAGTAACCTTTCATTTCGTGTTTTAGTTTCTCAAAGCGATAAAGGTAATAAAAAGGGTTATTACATAAGTCATCAAAAGTTAGGCCCTCCTTAAAAATGCAAATTATCTTGTCGAGCATTTCTCTTTCTTTGTGATTGTTTTTTTACTTTTTTTCTTCGTTTTTAAAGCCATTTCTAATGATGCACATATATCCTCCGTGAAGCTTTTTTTGATCATAGACATTCCTCCAGTCGATGATTATATATTAATATACATGTTAATATATATATCAAACATTAGGTGATCGATTTATAAAATTTTGTGAAACTTAAAAACGACAACTATTATTTTATGATGTCGTTTATTATATAACTCGCGATGAGTAGACCTCCAACGGAGGGGACAAATGCTGTGCTTCCAAGAACGTTATCTTCCGTTTTAATGGGTTCTTCCTCACTCGATAAAACTGTCAGTCTGTTTGTCTTCTCGCCTTTAAGAAGTTGTCTCATTCTCTTGGCAAGTGGATCGTATGAAGTCTTGTCTAGAGTAGTCATCTTTAAAAGTTCTGGGTGTAACTTCTTTGCCGTGCCTGTCGATATGATCAATTTTAAATCGTTTTTTAAGGCGTATTTTGCAAGTGCTACTTTCACTGGGGTATCATCTATGCAGTCTACGATGTAATCATATGCCTCGAGGTTTAAAGAGTTTATAGAATCTTCTTTTATGTAATCTTTGATCGTATCAACCTCAACCGATTCAGAAATATCCTCTAGACGGAGTTTCATGGCATCGACTTTATACAAACCTATCGTAGAATTTAAAGCTATTATCTGTCGATTTTTGTTAGTGACATCCACTGTGTCTTTGTCTACGATCGTGATGTTTTCAATACCACTTCTCACTAGGGCTTCGATCACATATCCGCCTACTCCCCCACAACCTAGAACGAGAACTTTTTTACTTTTAATTTTCTTCAGTTTCTCTTCCCCTATTAAGGTGATCAATCTATCAAACATAAAAAAACACTTCCTATAAAAAATATCCAAAGGGGTGTGATAAAAGCCCGCGCTCGCGCCAGGTGGGTCATCACATGATCTGCTTTAGGAGCCAAGAGTCGATGACTCAAGTATTCAACACCACAGATCAATTAGATCCCCAATCATCACTTAGTCGGTTTTATGTAACCCTTTGGATAACTTAAGTATAACATATAAAAAAGTAAAAGTATATCATATTTTACAGCGCTTTACTCTATAATTTATTGTGGTGAATAATTATATGGAAAAACTTAAAAAATATTTAAAGCCGACTTTATGGTTTCTCGGAACTTTTATACTCTACTTAGTCATTTTATTAGTTGTTAACTATACTGGTGTGATCAAATTGAATTCGATAGTGAAAATCAACTTTGTAGTTATCTCCATCATAACTTTAATTTTAGGAGTTATCGAAGGGAAAAAAACTTCCAAGAAAGGCTACTTGGAAGGATTAAAGATCGGTGGGATCGTAATAAGCATTTTATTTTTATTAAATCTCATATTATATAGATCTTTCAGTTTATACATACTACTTTATTATCTCGTCATCATTGCATCTACAACGATCGGCAGTATGATCGGTATAAATTTGAAACGTTAGTTTTGACACATATCTTCAGTATAGACATAATCGTAAGTCGTAAATATGGCTTCTTTTTTGTTTTCGCATACTACTAAAGAATATTGCGAATTTTCATATTTCGACTGTCCTCCATCGTAGTAAATTTTGTATCCTACAGTTCCTTCATTCGGAACCATAAGAGATTTGATTTTATCTAGGGTTAACTTACCTTCTTGAAAAGCCTGTTCTAACGAGTATGTTTTGTCGTCTTGGGACATGGTAACTTTTACATCTTTTAAATTGTAGGTGTAGTAGTCGTATCCATCAAAAGTTAAGAATTTTTGTTTGACACTTTCGTTTGGAGTGACTGTTACCTGAAATTCATATTCTTTTTCACCTTTGACAAGGTTATAGACGTTTAGGCCGAAAAGCGCAACTCCTACGATCATAAATATGAACATCAGTATCTCTATAGCTAATAGTCCGCTTTTATGTGCTGTTCCAGCGATTAAAAGTGTGAATATTATCACTAAAAATAGCGATATGCACATTCCTATTTGTTCGTCGATCACTCCTGTGATGGAGATCGCCATAAGTACTACGATTATCATTGCAAAGATTATCATCGGTATATTTTTATTCTTTTTCATAAGTAAAAAACCTTTCTAGTTAATGAGTAAATTTAAAAATTCTAAAATATGATTTTGTAATATGAATGTCAAGTATAACCCTAAGACTAGAAATGGACCGAAGGCCAGTTCGTTCGTCTTTTTGGTAATAGATATATATAAAGCATATGGAAGCGCACAGGTAGATCCTATGACGATCGATATGAGAAATAGATTGTATGGAAGTATCGAACCCATCAGGAAAGCGAGTTTTATATCCCCTCCTCCTAGTGAATCTCGTTTGAAGGCGGCATCTCCTAGAACTTTGACCACTATCATGAGTACAAAGGCGAACACTCCGTAGAGGAAGCTCTTGTAAATTCCTTTCCAAAGTCCTAAATCTAGATAGATCAAAAGATATATCAATATCATTCCTACTATTAATGTGCTATCTAAGATTATCATCTCTTTAAAATCGCTTAGAAATACGGAGATCATTATTAAAACTATGACGAATCCTAAAAGCGTTTTAAACGTATAACCGAATATAGCGAACGTCACCACGAACAGTAAACCTGTGATTATTTCTATCAACAGTGAGTCGATTCCTATTTTCGCCTTGCAATTTCGACATCTACCTTTTTGGATCGCATATGAGACGATCGGTATCAGTTCATACCAACTAAGAGTGTGTCCACATGTCGTGCAATGGCTACGTGGTTTGACGATCGACTGTTCGGCTAGGAGTCTGGTGACGTATACGTGCATGAACGATGCGAGAACTGAACCTAGTACAAATATAAATATATATTGGATCATGATGTACCTTCTACATGATATTTCCGTATAGTTCGAACATCGGATAAACTACGGCGATCAAAACTCCTCCGACGACGACCGCTAAGAAGATTATCAAGATGGGCTCGATGAGTGCTTTTAAGGAGTTGACGATCGCCCTATGTTGTTCTTGATAATAGGAACTTACCTTAGACATCATCGCAGGAAGTTGACCTGTATTCTCTCCCGTTACTAACATGTAATAGGCGATGTCTGGAACGGCCCAATGGTCTTTAAAAGACTCACTTATCTTTTCTCCTCGCGTTATGTTGTTCATCGTATCGAACATGATTTCTCTATAGACTTCGTTATTCGTTATCTTGGAAAGGATCTCAATACTGTCGGTTATAAAGACGTCGTTTCTCAAAAGCGATGCGAAGGTCTTAGTAAATATAGTAAGTTCGTTGTATATGATGATCTGTCCCAGTATCGGGATGTGCATCATAAGTGTTTGCATCTGCTTCTTAAACACTTTAGATCCTTTATAAACTAAAACTAGCAACCCTATAGTTCCAAATATACCGGCGACTATGTACCAAATATATTTTTGTAAGAAATTACTCGAATTGATTACGAATATCGTAAGTGGATTTAACTCCGCTCCTGCTGAGGCATATATTCCGACGAATTGAGGAACGATGGAGATCATAATAAAGGCTATAATTATCAAAGAGAATATACCTACTACTGCAGGATAAGTCATCGCGCTTATCATCTGTTTTTGTGTAGCGTTTATCTCTTCGTAGTAGTGACTTAGATCTTCGAGAGTCTCGTCTAAGTTACCAGCAGCCTCGGCAGCTTTTACCATGTTGATGACTAGTGGTGGGAATGCTCCAACTTGCTTTTCTAGAGCACTGCTGAAAGCTTCACCCATGGTAAGATAGTAGACGATCGATTGTGTTATCGCGTGTTGTTTTTTGTTTTTTTTCAGCTGCTTACTTAAAATTCTCATCGCTTCAGTAAGAGTTATTCCCGATTTAATGTAAGTCTCTAGCTGTGATATGAAGAAGATCAGGTCTTTGACGGACATTCTGCTGTATTTTCCTCCAGCTTGTCCATATACGAAATTGATAAGTTTAGATGTCTGTAAACTATATATCGTATATCCTTCTCCTGTTAGGAAAGTGTATATATCTAGTTTTGAAACGCCGATAAAAGTGCCAGTCTCTAGACGTCCCTCAGGATTCATCGATCTATATTGAAACGTCTGAGGAGTATCGTATCTTTCATCCGATCCACTGTTTATAGATTGTAAGAGCTCTTTTCTTAAGTTTTCTAATCTTTGTAATTGTCTTGCAGGAATCTTTTTTGTCTTTTGCGCTTTTTTACTCACTTTAGTATTGTTTGCTTGAAGTTGTGCAAGAACATCTTCAGGATTTTTTGATTTAGAATTAGTTTTCTCTTGACCATCAAAATTGGTTTCTATTATTAAAGAGTCATCTTTTTTTTCGCCAGATGGATTCATTTCGTTCACACACCTTTTCTATTCTATGTAATTATAACATATTTATTTGGCAAGCAAAACCCTTTTTGAAAAAAAACAAGAAACTTATGCAGTTTCTTGTTCTGTCAACGAGATCACTTTATTTAAGACGTCTCCATACTTTCCTAGGGCTGTCTCGCCTGGATTTACTAGGAACTTTTCGAAAGGTATCTCTTCTTTTTTGGCTACGTTCTTACCATTTTCTTTAACGATGAGTGTTCCTTCTATCGAGCCGTTCTCTCTTTTTAATAATTCTAGAGTTTCTACAGCATCTATTTTTACTAAGCCTAAGATCTCTTCTTCGTCGAAGTTAAATTCTTCGATAGGACTTTCAAAGTCTAGAACATAGACGTTTGCAAAAGCTCTGTCTCTAAATACTCTGCCATCAGGTTCTTCTCTATCCATTATGAATCTTACGACGTCCACTAAACGAGCTTGTTCATAATCGACTTTTATTCCTATCTCTTCTTCTATCTCGCGACCAAAACCTTCTTTGACTGACTCGCCAGCTTTTATGTGACCAGATGCAGTAGTATAGAGTTTTCCTTTGTCTTTTCTTATTTGGAAGTATATATTCCCTTCTTTATCATAAAGCCAACAATGGACTGTCTTGTGCCAAAGCGCATCTCTATGCACGATACTACGCTCTTCTGTTCCTATGTGATTTTCATTCTCATCGTAAATGTCCAACAATTCCATATTATCACCTTCCATTATAAAAATCTTAAAAAGATTAATTTTTAATATGGTGTCCCCGGGGCGATTTGAACGCCCGACACCCGCCTTAGGAGGGCGGTGCTCTATCCAGCTGAGCTACGAGAACATCTCTAGTTATAATTATAGCATAAAGGAGAAAATTGACAAGAAAAAACGAAAAAATCCTCACCTAATTGTGAGAAACATCGTTTGCTTTTTTTGGTCCTAGAACGAATTGTCTGCCGACTGGTTCATGATTTTCCCAACTTATACAATCGGATCCTTGTTCTTTTCCACTCTCGTCAACTCCAACTTCTTCGCTTTGATCGATCTGGCACGTTTCATCTTTTGAAATGATTTCATCTTTTGTCGCTTCCTCGACAGAACTTTCGATCGCACCATATTTAGCGAGAGTTTTATCGTGATGATCTAGTAATTCTCTGTATTCTCTTTCCAAATCTTCTCCTAGAGATAAACCCATCATCGCGGTAGATAATATTTTTTTGTTCTTTGGAATGCATGCGTCCTTCGCGGTTGCAAAGTCGTCGAATATGGCATCTACGACAACTGTATCTGTACAATCGCCGTCAAAGTTGAAATGTGGTTTATTAGGCTCGAAACAGCTGTTTAGTGTTTTTCTGTCGTATAAAAATACGACTTCATATGTAGTTTTAAAGGAACCGTCCTGGAAGTATTTTTTAACTTCCTTAACGATACGACACTTCATGGCTATATAAGCCACAACGCTGTAATCTCTTACCAACTCATGTATTCCATAGGCCCAACCAGTATGTTCTTCGACCGGCATGATCGCATATTTGATGGGGTAATTTAATTTAAAGTCTTTTTCCATAACTATATCTCCTATTCTAATCTAAAAGGGACTTTCACTTAGCTATGAGAGTGTGGCCCTTTTTTTTGCCCTAAAATAAACTGACGACCTATCAATTCGTCATTATCACAATGTAGACACTCGACAAGTTCAGCCCTATCGCTTGCGTCCACGTGACAGTTTCTTATTTGACAATTGTCACATGTCCTTTTATCGAGGGCTCTTCTTAACAGAACTCTCTCCTGAAGAGGTAGCGATTTCGCGAGCTGAACATAAAAATCTTTAGAATTAGAAAGTATTCTGTCGATGAGATCTTCCAAAATTTCTCCATATGATTTAGTAATCTCTATGCCTTTGGACAACTCTTCAAGAATTGCCTCAGTTTCTCTATATTCTTCGAAAGTATCTTTAAACCAACTGTTCAAATCTACTGGCAATGCTTCCATATAATTTTGTGGCAAGTTCATTCGCTTTACTTGCTCAAACATTTCTTCGTCCTTTTTTCGCGCGGCCGTTTGTGCATCCGAAAAACTATCGAAAACTGTATCTACTGCAACTGAGTTCGTACAGCTGTCAGAAATGCTAAACTCAGGTTGAGCTGGAGCAAACTTACTCACACAATCAGGTTTATCATATAGGAAAACTACGTCGTAGGTACTGCGACTATTTCCATCACTACGATAACTTACTTTTTCATTTACTACGTAACATTTGACTGCCATGTGAGCAACGACTGTGAAAATAGGAGTCAAGTCATGTATATCTTTCCTCCAACCAGTCTGTTCTTCGACTGGCATGATCGCATATTTGATCGGATATTTTAATTCTGTTTCATTCATTTTAGTTATTCTCCTTCTTCTCTAATAAACATATTATAACATATCGAGTTATAAAAAAAAGATCTTTTCGATCTAATTGAATATTGAATACATTATAAATATAAAGAATACGCCTGTCATGAAAGAGAGATTATAGTTCCATTTGAGTCCTACTTCAAAGAAACTATAATACTTATCGGCAAGGCTTACGACGAAAGATTCTTTTCTTTTTGGCATATGTTTAGATGCTGGCCACATGTGAGACACTATGATGTCTTTCTCGAGTGAAGTCAAGTGGAAGATCTCACTGGCGTTTTTTACAGCATCTTCAGGGTGCTCGTTAGTAAACAAGAAAAATTTATCTTTCACAGTCGTGCATTCTTCGATTCTATTATAGTAAAGGTCGTGTAAAAGCCCCGCTTTGGCAGCGCTTTGGAAATTCAACTTCATCTTCTTGCACCACTTATAAGAACTGTACGACACTTTAAGACTGTGTTCTAGTCTGTTTGAATCATGATGGGGTATATTTTTTAACGATTGGATCTTTTCTTCTTTCAGAAAAGGTTCAATAGTATCCATAAATTCTTTATCGTTAAAGATCTCTTCTAGAGTCATCTTTTTTTCACCTCGTGATTATCTAGATTATATCACAGTTTTGAAGAAATTGCAAAAACTAGTATCGATATCGTGTCTAGATATGTCAAATCTAATATAATATATTCTTTTTATAGGAAATTAGTATATGTCTTTTACATATAATTAATTAGGTGAACACATATGAATTTAGGACTAAATACTCTCGCGGGTGGAACTTCTGGATTATCTTTGGTCAGGATTCTAGGAAGCTTGTCGCGAACTATGGGAATAGTTAAGCAAATCGCTCCTATATATAGGGAGATTAAACCTCTCTTATCGAAGGCCCCTGCCTTTTTCCAAAAACTGAGTTCTATAAAAAATACTACTTACGATATGAAAAATACTGGATTAGAATTGGCAAAGTCTTTTAACGATTCAGTCTCATCATCACAGGGGTATTCTAACAATGGACCTATTTTTTTTCAATAGTATCTCGAAAATCCTATGAAAATTTAATTTCGATATTTATAATTAACTGAGACATCTTTTTTCTGTTATATTTTTAGTGTTTAAACAAGGTAGTTTTTGTGAATTCACAAGCACTAAAAAGTAAAAAGGAAGGAAGATTTAAAAGATTTATGGAAAGTACAATTAAGTGGTTTAACAATGAGAAAGGTTATGGCTTTATAGACAATGGCAACGAAGAAGATATCTTCGTTCACTATACTGAGATAAATATGGATGGATATAAGACCTTGAAGGAAGGAGAACGCGTGAGATTCGACCTCGTTCAAACTTCAAAAGGTTTACAAGCTCACAATGTGACTGAAATTTCATCTGTCAATTGTTGATACTAAAAACACCATAGAGAGGATTCTGTGGTGTTTTATTATTCTTCGATTTCAGAATTGTATAGTTTTTTATAGACTTCGTTCGTCTTTAAAAGCTCTTTGTGCGTTCCTGAACCAGCTAATCGTCCTTTGTCGATGATGTTGATGACGTCGGCATCTTTGATGGTAGAAAGTCTGTGTGCGACGATTATGATTGTGTGTGTCTTTACCAGGTCGTCGATCGTCTTTTTGATATACATTTGAGATTCGTTATCTAAAGCGGATGTCGCTTCGTCGAAGAGGATGATATTTGTATCCAAAAGGAGCGTTCTAGCAATTGCAAGCCGCTGTTTTTGCCCTCCCGACAAGTTGACTCCACCCTCTCCTATTATGGTGTCATATTTGTTTGGAAGACTCATGACATATTCGTCGATGTAAGCTTTCTTACAGACTTCCCTTAATTCTTCTAAAGTTATGTCTTCCTTTACCATTTTAAAATTATCGAATATCGACATGTTAAATAAGAACGGACTTTGTCTTATTATAGAAATGTTTTTTCTAAGTGACGTTTCTTTGAGTTCTTTAATGTCGACACCGTCTATTAGAATCTGTCCTTCTGTCGCATCGAAATATCTTAAGAGCAGATTGAAAATCGTCGACTTTCCGTTCCCGCTTCGCCCTACGATAGCGATTTTTTTATGTGGAACGATCTTTAGTGAAAGATCGTTTAGGGTGTTTTCTTCATCTTCGGTGTATTTAAAAGATACATTTTTAAATTCGATCGTACCTTTGATGTCTTTTAGTTCGACTTCCCCGAACTTTTCGCTTTCGTACAACCTATTGTTCAATATTTCGTCGATTCTCTTCAAAGATACGGCTACTTTGTTGAAGTTTACACCGAAGTCGCTTATGGATTCGACGACGTCGTCGATTCGCCAGATGTACGATTCGATTATGATAAACATGCTATAAGAGAGTTCCCCTTGCAATAGTAAATAGCCACTCGTCGCGAGAATTATAAACTGTAAAATGAAGTAAGTTAAATTGTTTAAGCTGTAATAAGTGATTTCATAATTTCTTATTTTGATCGAATTTTTATAGAGTTCGTCGAGAATGTTTGAAATGTTTTTTTCGATTTTTCTTTTGATACCTAAAGATTTTATCTCGCGGATGCCTGAGATGTTTTCAGTCGCCTGTTTTACATATTTGTCCGATTCTTCTTTTACTTTCTCTTGGCTTTTCTTAATCTTAGGGAAGAACTTATATGAGATAAAGCCCATGATGAGACCAAATATAAGGATTTCGAGTCCTAGAATCCAAGATACATTGATACACGCGATAAAGACGAATATGATGACGCATGCTTTGATAGTCATCCTGATCAATTTAGATAAAAGTTCTATAATTCTGTCTGTATCGCTGGAAAGACGATTGATAAATTCACCCACTCCAATTTCTTCGAAAGCTCTTGCAGGAAGATCGTCGATCTTTTTATACATGTCTTTGCTCACACTTTTGATAAACTTAACTTCGAGATGATTGTGGAGTTTATCGTGTGGTACCATACACAAAGTATAGAATAGAATATACATACCTGTGTATAAAATTAAGATCGTAAAGAAACTTTTTGCATCATTTTTAGTTAAAGCTTCTAGTCCATTACCCCACAATATTGGCCCTAATACTGCCGGAGTAATCATCGCGATAGTGAGAAAGATATAAATTATAAGTTTTATTTTATCTCCTTTTAAATATTGCCAGATAAGTTTAAAATTCTTTAATTTGTTCTCTTTTTGCCGTTTTTTCATAATGTCCTCCATTTTTATATTTTATATTAAAAAACTCTTTTTCTAGTTGTTAGATAAATCATGGGGATTTACTTCTTTCTAGCGATTTACAGTTTATCATCAACTATAGTCTTTGTCAAATTTTTTGTATAGTTTATTAGAAGAAAAGAAATAAGAAAAATTCTTATTTCCGTCATAAGGGAATCTCAGCACTCTTGTAAATCATATAATTTAATTAATGTAGGTTGCTTACTTAAGTCTCGGCCCTTTCTATCAATATTTTATAATTTGATCTACATATATTTATTTTGAAAAAAGATAACTGTCACCAGTTATCGTAAGAATTTATTATAAGTTGTCATAAATTCGTTTTTTCATGTATTTTAGTCCAAGTCCTGCAACCAAAGCTACTCCACCTAGAGGTACGAAGAAGTCTTCTATACCAGTTTGAGGATTATCTGGAGGTTCTGGTTTTGGATCAGGTTTTATTGGATCGGGATTCTTTTCCCATATAGCATATAGAGTTAAATCTTTTCTATCTGAGTAAAGATCGTTACCTTTGTAGTCTGGAATAGTAGTATCTTTAGTCAATCCCCATCCTACAAATGTGAATCCTGCTCTAACTGGAACGTTGGATGCGATGTAAACATCTCTATCGTTAGGTATGTCTTTATTATCTGAAGGCATTCCTGTGACGACATCTGTCGTATTTGGCTTGTAGTAGACGTTGTAATACTCTATAGAAGGATTTACTGGATAAGATTCTCTTTCCCATATAGCGTATAGGTCTAAGTCTCCATATTTACCGCAGTATCTATCGCCTTTATACCAAGGATCTTCCAACTTTTTAGAAGATTCAGACCAACCTAAGAATTTATAACCAGGTCTTTTTGGTACTTTACTTGAAATAGTCAAACATTCTCCTTCATAAGCCCATTCGTTCTTTGGCATATTAGTTACGTTTGAACCGTTTTCATGATAATTGATTCTGTATTCTTTTTGTTCAGGTTCATCTTGTTTTGTAGAACAATATTGTATGTAATATACTGCTGGATGGAAATACCAATTGTAGTTACCTACTTTAGCTGGCTTTCCAGTCAAATATCCATAATAGTTTCTAAAAACTTTTATGATAAATGGATTTGGTGCACTTGGATTTACACTAGACTCTCTAGTCATAGTAGTAATCGCATCTACTGTTGCGTTCATAAGTTGATTTCTTGTCAAGCTCGAAATATTTAGAGAACCAGGTTCTTTGTTTGCTGTTCCGTTTGAGTTGACACTATACCAATCGTGAGCGAAGATATAGTTGTTCGCACCTTGTGTGAATGATCCTCCACTCGTTCTAGAAGCTCTCAAAGCGATGTCGTAGAAATCGCTCAAAGACATAGAAGTTATACCATCTTTAGAAGTTGTAGTAGTTCTCGCTACATCGACTTCTCCATATCCGATGTTATAAGCATCAAAATTTCTTATTTGATAAGAGTTATTTTTGTATTCTGCTACTGTATTGTGTGTAATTTGTGATAATTCGCTTTTGTTAAAAAAGCTTTCTGTGTTTGCATCTAAGAAGAAATAGTAATTTGTATAGACAGTTTCACATGCATTTGTATTTATTTTTTGCGTTGCTGTCGCTGCCTCCACTGTTCCTAATCCGATCGTCAAAGCTAAAGCTCCAACTGCTAGTGACTTTAAATAATTTTTCATTTAACCACCCTAATAAAATTCCTTTCCCTTTTTCAAGTAGTTATTCTATACCAAAAACAAAAAAAAAGCAATACCTAAATATCACTTTTTTAAAAATCTACTATATTTGCTTAAATAAGTCTTTTCTTTGGGCAACTACTAGGGCTCCTGCGGCAGCTATAGCAACCAAACTAAATGCTATAAAGTGAGCACTTATACCAGATTGTACTTGCCATACTGCGTATAGAGTGATGTTTCCATCTGCACCACAGTATTCTGCACCTGCTGCATATCTTGGATCTGGTTCTTTTGCCTTAGGATCTCTACTCCATCCGAGGAAGTTGTTGTTCGCCAAGGTAGGCTTTCCAGAAGAAATGTTCATACAAGATCCGTCAGGTGTAGTTTGTGCAGAAGGTGCATTTTTACCTCCGTTTGCATCGTATGTCACCGTATACGAACCATCTTCGTTCTTTTCCACTTCTTTCCAAATAGCGTAAAGAGTTATGTTTTCTTCAGTCTCACAGTACTGTGCATTAGGTGCGTATTTTGGGTCACCTTTTGTATCTGTTTTAGTTTTGCTCCATCCTAAGAATGTATATCCATCTGTTCTCGTAGGAGTATTTGTCGAGATGTTTGTACAAGCATCTTTAAATACGAACGGATTAGGATCTGGCATTCCTGCTACTTGAGAAGTTGTGTTTGGATCATAGGTGATCTTTCTTTCTTTTTCAGGTGTCGTTCCACCATCTGCCTTACAGTATTTGACGAAGTAAGCAGCTGGAGACCATATTTTCTTAGATCCTGTACCGATCTGTACACCTTCTAATAGATCAGATGACGTTATTTTTCTCGCAACGTTCCATCTAAGTGGACTCGAAGTGGTACTTCCGATGTTGTTAGGCATCGTGATAAACGTTTCTGGAACGTTTGTACCTCTCGTTGCAAGTGGAGACGATGCGATGCTCGAGATGTTGCTATCCAAATAGTTTAGCAAGGCTTTAGTCGTAGCATCAGTCACGTGTTCTCTCGGAGTTCCGTTTGTAAACGTCTCATCGGCGAATTTCCACCATTCGTTATGGAAAACGTAAGATTCGTGGTTTACTGTGTCTTCATAGACGTAACCGTCACTGCGCATGTTATTGAATCCTTTATGGTATTTCTGCCAGAATTCTGCTACTGTCCATTCGATGCTCGTATTAGAATTAGTAGTACTTTTGTTTCCACTTTTAATTCTTACGTATCCATCGTCTAACTTTTTACCGTTCGGAACGTCGTTATATTTATCAGCACCATTATATAGGGCGAATATCGTACCTGCTGGTGCTTCATTTACACCTTTTGTCAAGTAATCGACTGTGTCTTCGTTTAGGAACATATAATAGTTTGTGTATTCAGTTTCACCAGGTTCACAGGTGGTTGCAGCATTAACTGTCAACGTATTAAGTCCAATCGCAGATGCAATTGCGAAAGCACTTAGTCCTTTTAAAATTTTATTCATAATACTTTCCTCTTTCTCTTTTATTATTCGTTTCTTTAAGCAAAATATACGCAGATTTCATATATCACTCCCTATGATTAACACTAATATAACACTATTCGACAAAAAAATATAGTGTTTTTTGCAATATTTACACAAAAAGCAACAAATTTATGATAATATAATAAGGGACGTGATAACTAGATGAAAAAGATCCAATTTTTAATAAACGACAATACGTTGACTATAGGCTATAAGATCGAAAACAACGCGTTTAAGAACTTAAATAATACAAATATCATATCTAAAGATGATCTGATTTTCGATACGAAGTATTTCAAGAATAATCTGAAGCTCGTCGCTGGTTTTTTGAACGTCATGGTCAAAAATGACAATATAACCAAAGCGATCGTCGATCAAGAGGAATTGATAATTACTTCACTGGAACTTTTGAATTACATACCCACGATTACCGATTTAATCATCAAACCGGACATCAGCATAGATTATGAGATGCACTTGGCGATTTTGAAAAACGATACTTTAAGATATATCAACCTTTATGCCATTCCAACATATCTTTTGGAAAGAATAGATACGACTAAGGGTGTGAAAATAGAAACTCGCGTCGAGGTCTTCTATATCAGTAATTTCTTGAGAGTGAACAAACTTACTAGTTATTCGGACGTATTTTATAAAAGAAAGATCGTCATAGATTATGAGTTTAAAGATCTCGATTATAAGGATTTCGATCAGTTTTTATCGATCAATAACTATTTAAAGACGATATATTTTGAATATATAGATATGGACTTTATTAAAAGTATAGTCAGGCACTTAAAAGAAGCGAAGAAAAAGAGTATAACTCTTACGATTAAGGGTACTGAAAATAATTTGAGTTATTTTTTAGCCCTCGAGGAATTTGCTAAAAAGAGTAAATATATAAAGCAAAATAAGATCAAGTTTAAGATCGATTATACTAAGGAATATAAATTTGAAAATTTTATGAAACTTTTGAATTTTACAACTTTGAAGTATATGCTCGTCGTCATCATATTCTCTTGTATAATCGGCTATGGATTGAACGAGTATGACATCTATATGAGTTCTACGGAGATCGATTCTATCAACGACGACATATCGGATCTATTGGAGGAATTTGAATATTTGGATCCCACCCCTCCGACTGAGCCGACGACTACTCCTACTACTCAGTCTCCTGAACCTACTGCACCTACGACGACTAAACCTAAAAACAATTATGTAAGCCCTTATTATAAGAACTATGCGAAGGTCATCTCGGTTTTAAAACAGACGAATCCAGATACTGTGGGATGGCTTACTGTAAATAATACTACTGTCAACTACCCTGTCGTCCAGGGAAATAACAACAGTTATTATTTGAATCACGACTTTAATAAGAACTCGAATTCTTTAGGTTGGGTCTTTATGGACTATCGAAACAACGCTTATGATATGGACCAGAACACGGTTATTTATGGACACAATATTGCGAAAGCTAAGTTGATGTTCGGGAATCTTTCGGCAACTTTAAAATCTAGTTGGCATACGAAAGCAGAGAACCAATATATCACTTTTAATACTGAAAAAGGCGATATGCAGTGGAGAATTTTCTCTATCTATACGATCGCGGCGACTAACGATTATCTTTATAATAATTTTGATACTCAGACAGATTTTTTAACATTTGTAGATAAGCTTAGATCGAGATCGATCTACGACTTCGGGGCAGAGATTAAAGAGAACGATAAAATCCTTACTCTGTCGACCTGTCAAAGTAACGGGAAAAACAGATTAGTAGTCCATGCCGTCTTAGTCAAATAACCCTTTTAAGGGTTTTTGTTTTACATAAGAAAAGATCCCTAGACGAGATCTTATCGGATGAATATTTTCTTGCCATGAAATAAGAAAACATATTCGTGGATTGTACTAAAAATTTTTCATTTCTCGGGACAATCTTCGATTATCCTATTCGGAATGGATCACTTGCAGTTCCTGTTCCTCTCAACTGATTCAAGTATTCGGCACCCAGATTGATTACTGGAGCGACCGCACCGCTGTTGTACACATTGTAGTGGCTCAAGACACCGGTAGAGTAGACATTGAACACGCCAGCGTAAGGTGTATAGTAAGGCGAGAACGACCAGTACCAACTTCCTTTGGCTAAGTAATAACTTTGGTTTATCGTTCCGTATTTTCCACTTCCTGCTGCCACTATCTCATCTGCTGTGATCAATCCTACTGGATATGTTGAGTTTCCATTTCCTCCGTTTTCTGCACTTACTGTGAATTTGTCGTTGTCTTGTGGACATGTGAATTGAGGTCTTACGTTATTGTAGTTTACTGATTCTACTCCACTTCTGGCATACGCTCCATATCCTGTTGCATTCTTTCCATATCCTAATCCTGTGTCATCTGTCCACCCTGTTTGACTCTTTCCTGGTATGCTTCTGTCATTACAGAAGATTGCATCGTGGACATAATTACTATATCCTGTATCTACTATGTTACTCTTATACCAGTTGTCTACTGCCATCTTGATCTCTGAGTTAGTCTCGTTCGTCTGTGCTTGGGCTTTACTCGTACTTGCTGTTCCTTGCGCTCCTCCGAACATCCAACCTACATATTTGGCATCGTTATAGTTAGTATTCCATACTTGACTCGTCAGAGCAAAACCTCTCGTGTATGTATTAGACCCAGATGCACCTGATCCGTCGTATTGCATTCTGATACTTCCATCTCCATTGAATCTGATTATTCTCCACCACATATCTTGACCACTCGCATTTTTTCCGAATTTGATGTAGTTATCCGGTGCCGTTCCTCTATAATAGTAACTCACTCCATAGTCGTCTTCCATACTGAACAAGCCATCTGCAGTCTCGTCTGTTGTAGCTGGATTTGCAAAGTTTGGAGTTCTCTCTTGAATTTTAATTCCAAGATTTGCTAACTTCTCCTCTGTAGTTAGTTTCTTTGTACTTTCTTCTATAGTAAATTTTGTCACAAAA
>CASRZA010000002.1 GCA_949439935.1 uncultured Bacilli bacterium | reverse complement strand
TTTTTCTTGTTCTTTATTTTATCCTATTTTTTTTGGAAAATACCTAAACTCAAATACTGTTTTTATTTACATAAAATCAAACCTGAGTTATAATTTGGTTAAAAATAGGTATTAGTCGGCAGGATGTGTTTGAGAGTGAAAAAATTTTTATCTTTGTTTTTAGAATTTGTAGTAGTTTTTATTATTTGCTATTTTTTTATAACTTTTTATATTCCATCTTTTCGTTTAATGGAGTTGTCTGGAGGGTATGATTTGTTTATTGCAAGTTTAAAAACAGCCGTTTTTTTCAAAATTATAGTGTCATCTATAATCGCAGGAGTGTTCGTTTACAAATTGCCTATAACTTCCAGTAAAATCGAGTCTAAAAAAAAGACACTTTTAGAAAGAGACAATAAATTTAATGGTAAGGAAAAATATATAAACTATTTTGTTTTGGGTCTGTTTTTTATAACTTTTGTTTTGCTATTTTCCCTCTTGTGTTTAAATGCTGATATTAGTTACGATTATTGTTGTTATATTTTAGGGTTCTTGCTGTGCTTAGTCTTTTTTCGAAGTCTCTTTTTAAATAATGATAAAACTTATATGAACAGTTTGGGTCTATATTCTATCATTTATTTTCTCGCTTTGTTTGGAATGTTTTATTTTAACTATAAAGAACCATCTTACTATTTGTTTACTCAAAATGGTTTATTGTGGTATGGATTGAACTTTGTATTGTTAACTCCGGTAGTATTAATTTTAGTAATTAGAGATGGAACCTATAAATCCTATTGGCATATGGGAGGAGTCTTGTTTTTAATTTCCATTATGCTGGAATTAATCCGTTTTGTTTTAGGAATTGACAATTTTGGTGGGTCTTTAATGCTTAATACTTGTGGCGGACTGCTTTTTCTATATTTTTATAACAAAGTGTTATGTAAGTTTAGGTTAAATTCGTATTATCCACATATAGAAAAATATAAAAACGTTTTTATGACGACATTGTTGTTAATAGCGGTGATGTTGATACTTGTGGATTATAAAAATCTTTTAAGCCTATATGTAGAGTTATTAAGGTAGTATTCCTTTAAGAAAAAAAGTGTCGAATTACAGTTATATTCGGCACTTTTAAATAAACGTTATTTCTACATCTTTACTGATAAGTTCAGAGTAACTGAAACTTCTTATCGTACTTTGTGTTTCTACTGTAAATATTTGAGGATAGATGTCTTTTAATATTCCTATAAATTTTTCTGTTTTATTTCGCATTCCATTTATTTTTATTTGTACTCTTTCTCCTTTATGTGGTAGGAGACTTTCTCTTATTACAAGTGGATTCATTGTCTAGGGTATCCGACATACATGACGCCGTTTCCCATTATTCCCCCCATTCCTTCGCGACCATATTTAGTTCTTTCTAATAATTCGATCAAATTGATTTCCTCATTTCTTTTGGTAAGTGCGACTGCAACTGCGATTATTGCAGGATCTAAAGCGTGTATATTCACTCGCTTGGGACTGGATGCGTAGTTTGCCCCTGCCTTAATGATTTCTTCATAGTTGCTTTGGCAAGCACCTGCAATTATGATTAGTTTTTCATGACTAGATTCGTAGTTTCTCGCGGCCATGACACTTTTTATGAAGTTTAGTGAGTTCTGGTAATTCTTTGAATCGTGCTCATCGCCTTTTTTTTTGTAGTAGGCATCGTGCCCTGTAATAATTACAATATCTGGTTTGTATTCTATCAGATATTTATTTATACAGTTTGGCAAGTCACTCTCTTTAACGTTTTTTCCTACTGCTTTGACACCAGTCTTGTCATAGAACTCGAGGCAACGGTTTAAATAGTCTGAATCTCCGTCGAAGTGTAAAATTTTACCTGGGAGATAAAAAAATTCGTCTCTATCTAAAAGTAGACAATCGCGAACTCTTTCTGTGTAGTCTTCTTTATCGGTTTCTACTATAACTTTTTCGAGATCAGTAAGTGGGCTGTCAGCATATAATCGAACATCGACACCTTTTAAATAATAAATTCCATTTTGAATGTTTAAAACTTTGAAGACCGTATCATGATCGTAGCTTTTCCTCGTAACGAGGTCGCCTTTTTTTATTTCCATTTATAACACCCGTTTAAATATATGAATTCCTCAAGTTTTATATTCGTGTGATAAATCGAAGATAACGTTCTATTGCACTTGCATTTTTAGCATTCGACAGATATAGAGGTGTTGTTTCTATTGTATTGAAAATGTCTGAATGCTTAAAATTGTTAGAATAGTGTAAGAAAAAAGAACTACGCGGTTCTTTTTAGTTTATAGTAAATTTCTTTTTGATAGTGACATTTTTTCCGTCTTTGTCTGTAGTATTGATCGTCAACTCATATTCTCCAGAAGGCAGAGTATAATTTAAGATTTCTATACCCAAATGTTTTGGAGTGTCATTGTCTATCGAATAAAGAAGTTTTGATGGGAGCGATCCATTTTGGATGACAGATAGTTGTAAGTCATCTGATGATACCCATCCTATGGTTTCGTTGAAATCTATAGAGAACGATTTATTACCTGTGACATTAAAGTTTGTGATCTTTACTGTGTTCTCAATAGGGTCTGGTTCTTTTACAAACTCGGGAATCTTATAGTGATCGACGAATCCTACTCTGTAATTTCCAGCTGTATCGACGAATAGTGCCCATATTCTAGTATTTTTAGTCACGGTTTTTCCTGTCAAGTCGACTGTAAGTTTATTAGGGCCAGCATTGAGTTTTTGTTGTTTACTTGCAATCGCTCCTGTTATGACATCGGCGGCGAATGGCGTAGTGGAATTATAATCGTATATTGCGCCATTCCATTCGTAGGTTCCATAATATACTGTTCCTGCTTCATCTGAATAGAAATCTAAGACGGCAGTGTTTTCGTCTGGGCGAGACACATTGTCGACCGCGCCTGTGATACTAGGAGGATCGAAGTGTGAAACGAAACTCGACTCTATTTTTTCTGAATCTGATATTTGGATTGAAACAGTGTACTTGTTATCTTTGTGACCATAATTATCGGGTACTACTAGGATATAAGTCAATAGATCTGGACTTACCGTAAATTTTGCTCCACTTGTAGTAAGACTGGATTCTTGAGGGCATATAATTTGGAAATCGTTTAAAGTTAAGGCTTTCTTAGGCGCTTTGTTGAGCTTGAATACAAATCGATTTGGTAACTCTTCTTTAGCATAGACTACTTGATATTCTGCCGTAGATTCATCTACCTTATCGCCCGAAAGTTCAAACGGACCTTTTACTTTAGAAAGATTATCAAAATATCCCTCTATACAATAGTAAAGGTTGTAAGCTTTGCCTTGTTCTAAATCCGTTATGTCGATCGCGTTGTATCCAACTTTAACTGGTGCCGATTTTCCTTTTTCTTTTATATACTCTGCACTTATCGTTTCTTTAGTAAGGGCCTCTTCTAATATGTAGTATAGATGTCCTCCTTCGTCGACTCCATATAATTCTAATAAAGCTTTTGTATCTGCCGTTCTTTCTAAGACTGCTTTGTTAACCGTTGGATTTGCATAATCTGTATCGAAGTCTTCACTGATTATGTTGCCGTTTGGAAGTGTTATGTATAGACCATATGAGTTATTTTTAAAGTATGATGTAGAAAGCGTGTATGTAGTATTGTCTTTCGTAGAAAGATTGAATAATGAAATGCTTTTGCCACCTGTACATATTACAGATATGTCTTTTAAAGTCAAGACGGCCGGTGCACTTAAAGTGAAAGTTACACTGCTTTGTGATGTAGAGTGAACGTCTGTAATCGAGATGTTATTTTCCTTACGTATAAGGACATTATCTATCTCTTCCTTAAGGACTGGTTTATTAGTGACGTTCGTATATATCACTGTGTTATTAGCGTAGATTGCAGCGTCTGTGATCGTTCCACTTCCTGCAACCGTTGTGTTAAGTCCCCTATTTTCGAAGTTTGTAATAGTAGAATTTTTACTTAAGCGAATCGTGCTGTAAGAATTGTTTGTGAAATTGGCAATGTTCGCGTTGATATTTATCGTCGAAGCATTTCCGTCGTTCGTCAAAGTTTTGACTTCACTGTTGATATTTACAGTACCACTTGTACTTAAGTTTACATTATTGCTTGGAACATTTAGGACCACTTCATATCCACCATCGACTTTGATGCTATCGATCGATGTGCTTCCGTTTATTTCGACGTTTGAATCGATGTTAATCGTCTGTAGACCGCTTACACTATCTAAATTTACGGTAGGCCCTTCCAAGGTTTTGTTCATTTGAAACAACGAACGAGCTTTAAAGAACTTGGCTATGGTATTAACACTTTGACTGGAAATGTTCATTTTAGCTATTTTTGAATTTTTAATATCTAGTTGGTATTGACCTGGTTTCTCTAGTGTCAAAGTATTCTTTACTTCTACTTGATCGAGAGTAATTTTGACGTTTTTTACAATGTCTGAACTAACAGTTAAGGTATTATATTTCTTGTTAGATAGAGTTATTACTCCACCGTTTGCCATATCGTTAGTTATTTTAAAGTTATCTATTACCTCTGGCTCTGATGGTTCGACTGGCTTGTCGGGTTCAGTAGGTTTCTCTGGCTCAACAGGTTTGTCCGGTTGTACAGGAGCAGTCGGTTTTTCCTCCGTTGGTTTGTTAGGAATAGATGGTTTATTTGGTTTTTGACTGTTAGAACCTGTAGATGGTTTATTTTCAACATTTGTGACAGGCGGTTTTTCGTCGTCTACATCATCAGGTTTCTCGTCGTCATCTTTAACTGGTGGCTCGTTATCGGGAACTTTATTTTCATCTTTGTTTGGCTTGTTGGTGTCGACTATTTTGTCTGTATCTTTTTCTTTTTGTGAATTGTTGTTCAAGACAAAATATGTGCCTCCACTTATTAAGCCTATAGCAATTATGCTTGTGATAATTATTTTTTTGATATTCATATTTTTTTAACCTCCATACATATTTTGACATATTTTTTGCTGTCTGTCAAATTATATGGGAACTTTTATAAAATTATAAATAGCTTGAACTTTTTTACGAAAAATGAAGACGTATTTAAAGAAAATAAAAAAACAGACGGATGAGACTGTTAATTATTCGTTTCGTTAGAATTCTTTGGTTGCATTGTGAAACTTTTAGAGACTAAGTCTAAGATGTCCTTAGCTTCTTCTTCATCATAAGATAGACGTGTCAAATATGGCATCAATTCACCTTTTTCGTATAGAGCTAATATAGTTTTTTTGTCTTTATATAATTTTCTAATTAACTTTAATCTTTCTATCATGCTAGTTCTTATTTCACTGTTAAATTTTGCGAGGCTTTGAGTTCTTGATCGGTTGTTTGTTATGACATATTCGATGGCATCTTCTTTTTCAAGTTCTTCTTTTTCCTTTTCTTTAGCTTCTATCTGTGCTTTTAAGTCGCTTATTTGAATTTCTAATAATCCTATTTGATTTTTGTTTTTAAAAAATCTCATGATCGTAATTATTGGAGCTCCGATTGATAAACTAGAAATTAATGCAATTTCTAATGGATTTCCTATTTTAATAAGTTCTTGTAATCCGATAGGGTTCAAAGAACTGAGGTGATTTAGTATGTTACCTATAACTAGAAAGTATATGATGTTCATTATTATCAAAAGTATAAGCGAAGTAGACGATGTATTTTTTCTTAAGTTTTCTAGTAAAGTTTCCTTACAGTTTAATTCTGTTGTTAAAAGTTCTATTTCATTATCAACTTTTACTATCTTTATTGCATTTTTGCTATTCGGTATTTTTCTTGGACCTGATTCGTCCGTCACGTATAGTGAATTTTGTGATTCTAAATATTCTTTATTCATTTTATTCCTCCTTATCTGTTTGAGGTTGTGGCATTAAGTTAAGCCGTTTTCCCATAGTTTCTTTAACTCGTTGAATCTCTTCTGGCTTCATACCTGCCGTTATCAACATTGAGTCTAATTCTGATCCGTTGAATAATTCTACTAGAGATGCTTTGATATCCTGTAAGTTTTGAATTTTACTAAATCTTGAAGCTAGGCTTGTGTCCAGTGATTCATTAAATTCTCTTAGTGAATGTTCCTCTTCGAATTCAACACTTGTTGTTTCTTTTGTTTCGGCGTATTTTTTTGATAACTCCATTTCTCGGTTGAGTGCAGTAACATCTGCTTCTAATGAGGATATTTCTGTTTCTAGGATAGCTGCTCTTTTTTTGTTGTAACAGAAGTTTCTTAATAGGAAAACTGCAGAGCCTAAAGCCGCCACTGACGATAATCCCAAAGGAAAATTAAATATTGTTGAATCATTTGCATAGGCACTTATTATTTCTTTTAAATTAAAGGTATCTATTTGGCTCGTTGTCCACATACCAAATACTCCTATAATTGCACCGAATGCGAGCAAAAATAACGCACTTGCTATTATTTTATATATATTACTTTTTTTGCTTTCTCCTTGAGCAAATTTTAAATCATTTTTTTTGCTTTTTATTAAATCTTCTTTGGTAGAAATAGCAATTGCATATTTATTTATTAATTTTTCAATTAGTGCTTCGTTTATATTTTCTAATATTAGTTTGTACGGTAAATCAGGCGTAGTTTCAACTTCTTTAATAGCATCGTCATCACATGTGACGAAAGTCCTACCGTTTACTTTTATATATTCTGCATTCATTTTTTCTTTCCTTTCGGTCGTATATACTAGCATATTTTTTTTTTATCGTCAACGATTTTACATAACTTTATGACTTATAAAAAAAGATTTATTGGTCAGAAAGTACTATTTCCTTAAATAAATCTACTAAGTATGCATCATACAATTTACCTTTTCCATATTCTTCAAAAGATTTTGTACACAATTTTAATTCTTTAAGAGTTTCTTCTTTTGACATCGTATGACTATATACTCTTTGCGAGGTCATAGCATCATATGAATCTACAATTCCTAATATCTTTGCTCCAATATTCTCTATTGAGATACCTTTTGGGTAGCCACTTCCATCAAGACGTTCGTGATGTTGTTTGACGATTTCTATTATGTCGTCTTCTAGAACATCTGTTAATACTTCTTCTGCCAGTTGGCAATGTGTTTTTATTATTTCGAATTCTTCCTTCGTCAGTCTTCCGTTTTTTCCGATTATCTCTTTCGGAATAAAATATTTTCCTATATCGTGAAATAGCGCTGCAAAATAGATCGATGTTATTTTTCTTTCGGACAAATTTAATCGATCTGCGATGGCTTTGCTTAGGTACGCTACTCGCAGAGAGTGCCCATTAACTACTTCTTCTGTATGCTCTATTTCATCGTTCCATCGTAACAGTTTTTCTATCTCACTGTCTGATTTAGAATTTCTCTTTTGAAGCATTTCGTAGAGTGTTTTTTGTTCTTTTGTCATTCAGGATTACCTCCGTTTATTTTTAAGGCCGTTTGTGACAATTCGATGAAAGTTTCTAGGTTTAATTCTTCGGCTCTAGATGCTAGACTATGTTCTCGACTATGCAGAATTGGTTCTAAGTCTTTTCGGTTGTAGTCATATAGATTATTGTTTAGAGTTTTTCTTTTGAAACGAAAGCAATCTTTCAGAAATTCTTTGAATTTTGAATAGTCGATATCTGGAGTTTCTTTATGAGTAAATTTGATTACTGTACTGTCTACTTTTGGGATCGGTTTAAAGGCTCTTTTGTCGACATCAACTATTTTAGAAATATTAAAGTGGAGGCTGAGTAGGACTGTCATATAGCCGTATTCGCGGGATTGAGGTTTTGCTAGGAAACGATCTGCAACATCTTTTTGGACCATTATGACGACTTCTTTAGGTTTAAGATTTAAATCGATTATTTTTTCTAGTATAGGTGTCGTAATATAGTATGGAAGATTACCGATTATATATAGATCTTTAAATTCTACTTCTTTTAATCTGTTTTGTACGTCGGACGTCAAAAAGTCTTCATAGATGATCTTCGTCTTTTTATTAGATAATGGATCTAGGTATTTTTGTACTTCTTTGTCGATTTCAAAGGCTATGACATTGCAATCATATCTTTTAAGTTTCTTAGTGAGTGCTCCAGCACCTGGACCTATCTCTATTATTAAATCTTCTTTCGCTGGATTAATCGACGCGACTATTCTTTCTGTAACTGTTTCGTCTTGCAAGAAGTTTTGTCCATATTTTTTTTTAAATTTGAAGTTTGACATTTTTTTCACCTACAACATATTATCATATATTAAGAAAAAAAAGAACATCAAGTTCTCTCTCTTTTCCAACCGAATCTCAAAACGTCGTAATTTATAGATCTTCTTCCGATTTTGGTCAAAGCAGTTTCGTTTGAATCGACTAGTAAATCTAGGGATGTTCCGGTTACACCTCTATCTAGGACTATTGCCGTTATTTCTCCAGTATTTGAAACTGTGTCGTTTTTAAAGCGAACGATCGAACCGCATGGGAGACTTTTAGAAGATGCGACTATAGAAACGTTTCCGTATTGTGAATCATTATATGTGGTCGTACCGTCTAAGACATTTTGACCAGTGCATCCTAAACGGCCACTGCACAAAGGACAATTCGCGACATATCCTGTCAGCGTTCCATGAAAACTATCTAATACTTGGTTTAAGTCTTCGTATCGGAAATTATCTATAACTTTAGCCATAGCGTTTAAATTTAAGTTTTTATTTAAGTTAGTGTTCGATGTAGTTGCGACATTTGTTATGCTACTATTTTGGAAACAGAGGATCGTTCCTAATAGTATGCATGTGCAACTAATTTTGTAAAGTTTCTTAATGTTTTTCATCTAAACTACTCCTCATGATAATAGTTTATCATATCGATGGTTAAATGTCAAAAAGGTTGTGTACGTTTTCTTCGGTTATTTTCGACAATTCTTCTAGTGGTATATTTTTTACTTGGCTTACGAATTCCGCTATATAGCGTATGTTTTGGGGTTCGTTTTTAGTTCCTCGAATGGGTTCAGGCGTTAAATAAGGGCTATCTGTTTCTAGGAGTATTGCCGAGTTAGGGATCTGTTTTAGTACATCCTTTATTTTAGAATTTTTGAACGTAGTTACTCCTCCGAAGCCCAATTTATATCCGAGTTTTAAATAAATATTAGCAGTTTCAAGACTTCCAGAAAAACAGTGCATTGATCCTTTGACGTTTGGGTATTTTTTTAAAATAGTTATCGTGTCCAAGGTTGCATCTCGAGAATGAATTATAACAGGTTTCGAATATTTTTCGGCGAGTTTTAATTGAGCCTCAAAAAGCTCTATTTGTTTTTCTCGGTCATATCCTTCGTAGTGGTAGTCTAAACCTATTTCTCCTATTGCGACAGCTTCGTCTATATGAGCTTCTATAAATATTAGATCTTCCTTTGTATATTCTCCTGCCGAATCTGGATGGATGCCTATCGCACAGTATAAATTAGAGTATATTTGTGCGAGCTGTAAAACTTCCTCGTTCGTCTGCCGATTGCAACCGTTATTTATCAATTTGTAAATTCCATTATCGGTTGCCCTTTTTATAATATTGTCTATGTCATCGTATTCTTCTTTTGATATATGGCAATGTGTATCTGTAAACATTTTATTTTCCATTTCCCTTTCTTTTAAAATTATTATAAATTATTTTTTTTAGTTTGTCTATTACGAGTATAAATTAAAAAAATTGCATAGATTTAACCTTGCAATTTTTAATTTAGTCTTTTTGGATCCTCTCAAAAAGCGGCTTAGGAGAATCTGTGACTTTGTAAGTTAGGTTTTCATTATACTTAGCATCTTCAAACGCTGTCTTATCACAGTTAAGATATTCTTCTACTTTAGTAGTACTTTCTGGCATGAACGGTTTAAGCAAGATGTTCGTCACTCTTATAGCTTCTAATAAATTGTATAGAACAGTTTCTAGTCTATCCTTTTTACTTTCGTCTTTAGCTAGAACCCAAGGAGCGGTATCATCGATGTATTTGTTACTATTGCGCAGGACATCGAATATCATTTCTAGAACTTTAGAAATTTGTAATTCGTCGATTTTGTTGTCAGTTTGTATTTTTAAATCGTCGATTTGTTCTATGAATGGTATGTCTATATTCTCTGCAGATTTAGGATTTGTCACTGTTCCTTCGAAGTACTTGTTAGCCATTCCGATAGTTCTATTGACGAGATTTCCCCACACGTTTGCAAGATCGCTGTTTATACGTGCAATGAGAGCTTCCTCTGAGAAGTTTCCATCGTTTCCAAAAGGAATTTCTCTTAAAGAAAAGTATCTGACTGCGTCTACTCCATAAGCATCTATATATTCGCGTGGATCTTTGTAATTGCCGACACTTTTGGATATCTTAGCTCCATCGATTATTAACCAACCATGACCAAACACTTTCTTAGGCAAAGGTAGATCTAACGCCATTAAAATTATAGGCCAAATTATGGTGTGAAATCTGACTATCTCTTTTCCGATTATGTGTACATCAGCAGGCCAAAATTTTTTGAATAATTCGTCGTTTTCTTGACCATAGCCAAGTGCTGTTATGTAGTTACTCAAGGCATCGAGCCAAACATATACTACGTGGTCAGTATCGAATGTCACCGGGATTCCCCATTTAAAACTGGTACGTGAAACACATAAATCTTCTAAACCTGGTTTTATGAAGTTGTTAATCATCTCATTTTTTCTAGTTTCAGGTTGAATGAATTCTGGGTGACTTTCGATGTATTCCTCAAGCTGTTTTTGATATTTCGAGAGTTTTAAAAAGTATGCTTCTTCACTTACTTCTTGCACATCTCGACCACAGTCAGGGCATTTACCGTCTACGAGTTGAGATTCGGTCCAAAACGCTTCACATGGCGTGCAATAGAGCCCTTTGTATTCACCTTTATAAATATCTCCTTTATCATAGAGTTTTGTAAATATTTTTTGGACTGTTTCTACGTGGTCTTCGTCTGTAGTTCTGATGAAACGATCATATGTAATTCCTAGACGCTTCCATAAATCTTTCGCATTTTCGACGATCTTGTCTACATACTCTTTTGGTTCTACTCCAGCTTCGGCTGACTTTTTTTCGATTTTTTGACCATGTTCGTCACTGCCAGTTAAAAAATACGTATCATAACCATCTAGTCTTTTGTATCTTGCAATAGAATCTGCGATTATCGTGCTGTAACAATGCCCTATATGAAAATTCGCCGATGGATAATAAATCGGGGTTGTAATATAAAAATGTTTTTCCATAAAAATCCTTCTTTCTAAATAAAAAAACATGAATTTAAAGGACGAGTTTTTAACCCGCGGTACCACCTTAATTCATGTTATCATGCACTTTTAACTTTTTAACGCGAGTTAGACGTTTGAGCTCCAAAACCATGTTCAGCAAATTTCATTATCGACTTACACCAACCGTCGACTCTCTATAAAATCCTATTGCATACTCTTTTCTTCACTGCTCAATATGCCATTACTATATCACAATTTTTTTTATAAATCAATAATTGTTCAGACTAGTTTCTATCAAGTTTTTAAAAATTTTTATAACTTCTTGATTTCGTATTTCTCCAGATGTGTTGTATTCTATTATGAGTCCTGAACGGTCATTATCGACTATTATTGGAACAATATTTGCATATCCTTTTACTGGTATGTTTGCTATTCTGTAGTCTATCGCTATGTTTCTGTCTTCATGGCAAGAGAGAACCAAATCTTCTAACGGTTTTTCTAATGGTATAGTTTCAAATTCTTTGTTTGTCGAAGCGATTATTTTCTCTCTGTCTGTAATAATATATGAATAACCAGCTATTCTATTACCTATATCTATAAGGTTTCTTATATACTCGATTATATCAGGAAGTGAAGAATATTTTCTGATTCTTATGTCGCCATTATCGATGTAAATCTCGAGAGGTTCGTTGTCTTTGATATGTAATTTTTTTCTTATATCTTTCGGTATGACTATTCTACCTAATTCATCTATTCTTCGTATGTTACTATTTTGTGTCAAAATTATCACCAACCATTATTATTTTAATAATATTTGTAATATTTATACTTTATTTTATCTGTTCGTAAATTATATTTAAGAGTTCAAAAATATAATAAATGTAATTCTTTTTTAAGAGTGACGTTATTAGGGATATTCTAATTTCCTTGTCTTTATAGCTTATTTCAAATTTGGGACAGATATTGTAGCTTTGAAGAAATAGCTTTTCTCCATCTATTTTGTCAGATATCTGTTGTGGTAGAACAACGGTAATTTTGTTTCCAAGTTGTTGAACTGTCTTAATTCCTATTTTTTCCAAAAGGCCTTCGACGCATTTTTTTAACATGTATATCTCTAGAGACTCATCGACTTTTCCGAAGCGATCTTCTAGTTCATTCTTGACGTTTTCAAAGTCATATTTGTCGTTGATGGTATTAATAAGTTTATGGATTTCAATTTTGATATTTTCATCTTCGACATATTCGTCAGGGATGTAGGTACTAGCGTTTATCGAAGGAACGGTTTTTTCTGAATCTTCGATAGCTTTACCGGATAATTTTTTTACTTCTTCGTCGACCATTTTTGTATAGAGATCGAGTCCTACTGCGTCGATAAAGCCTGCTTGCTCGCTTCCAAGAAAATCTCCTGCTCCGCGGATTGCCAAATCTCTCATGGCAATTTTATATCCACTTCCGAGTTCTGTGAATTCTTTGATCGAATCTAGTCTTCGCATCGCTGTTTCTGTTAGAATTTTGGCAGGATTGTACATTAAATATGCATAGGCGATCTTGTCGCTTCGACCTACTCGGCCTCTTATTTGGTATAGTTGGCTTAGTCCAAATTTGTCCGAGTCCTTGATTATTATAGTGTTTACGTTCGGTATATCGATACCTGTTTCGATTATCGTAGTACAGACTAATATATCGTAATCTCCATTTATGAAGGCTTCCATAATGCTACTAAGTTCATCTGAAGACATTTGTCCATGTCCACAGACTATGCGGGCTTCTGGGACAAGCTTTTGTAGATTGCTTTTGAACTTTTCTAGTTCATTGATGGAGTTAATTAAGATAAATATCTGTCCGTTTCTCGTAAGCTCTTTGTAGATCGCGTCTCTCATGATGAGTTTATTTTCCTCAATAACATAGGTTTGTATCGGATATCTGTTAATTGGAGGCGTATCTAATACGGATAAGCTTCGTAGGCCACTCATCGCCATTTTTAAGGTTCTTGGAATCGGTGTAGCAGAAAGAGTCAAGACGTTTACGTCATTTTTGATTTTCTTAATCTTTTCTTTATGAGTTACACCAAATCTTTGTTCTTCATCTATTACAAGAAGTCCTAGTTTTTTATACTCTATTTTGTCGTTTAGCAATTTGTGAGTTCCTATTATTATATCTATTTGACCATCTTTTAATTCTTTTAGAATACGAGTTACATTTTTTTGTGAGACATATCTATTTAGTAGGGCTATTTTTATTGGAAAGTCTTTAAATCTCTCTAGGGCACTTGCATATTGTTGTTTCGAAAGTATGGTTGTCGGACAAAGATATGCGACTTGATGAGCGTTCATGACGGTTTTAAACATGGCACGGAATGCTACCTCTGTTTTTCCATAACCGACGTCGCCACATAGAAGCCGATCCATCGGAGCTGAGTTTTTTAAATCTAAATCTATTTCTTTTATCGTTTTTTCTTGATCGTCTGTCAGAGTGTAAGGGAAATCGAGAGCGAATTTTATTTCTTCTTCGAAATCTTTGTATGCTACACCTTGAACTTTGTTTCGACTAGAGTATAGTTCTATCAATTCACTCGAAATATCGCGAATTTTACTTCGAGTTTCGTTCTTCTTTTTTGCCCATGCGGCACTATTTAATTTACTAAGCTTAATAGTTGTTCCAGGATTCGAAGCGTATTTGTAAAGTTTGTCAATGCCGTCAACTGGAACATATACTTTGTCAGTTCCTTGATACTCCAACTCTATGTAGTCTCGAGTATACCCTCCGTTTGTAAGTGTCTTTAATCCTTTGTAGATACCTATTCCGTGGGCCTCATGAACTATATAATCGCCTGGTGTCAAGTCGCTGAATGCCTTTACTTTTCTTCCTATTTTGATAGAATTTCTATACTTTATTTCTTTTTTCACCGTTTTGTCGATATCGTTAGGTGTAATAATGATATAATTCTCAAAGATAAACCCTTTGAATAATTTTTTCTCGACAATGTTAATTTTATTTTCTATCAGACTATCTATATTTGTCATATAAGTTTCAGGAAGAAGTTCTTGGATAGTTCGAATCTGATTAGAGTTCTCTAGAGCAAATATGATCGTTTTAGTTTTTACTTCCTTTAAACAAAATGCTTTTAAGTCTTGAAGATTTGAATTGAAGTTCTCGATGATTTTCGAACTATAGACTATGGAATTTTTGTCTGTATAAGCGTTTATGGTATCAATTTTGAACGTTTTTTTAGGTAGCATATGTTCGTAGTCAAACATATATTTCGTGTTTGGATCGATGCTTTTGCTAGTGTTGTACTCAAAAATATCATTTTGAAGAGTCGTATATGAATTTTTTATTTGGTTTTCATCTATTAAGAAGAGCGTTTGGTTGTCTAGATAGTCTAATAACGAACTAGGATCTCCTGCGATGCTTTCGTTGAATCTTTTCAACTCGACACTTTCTAAAGTTTTTATTGTCAATTGTGTCTCCTCGTCAAATTCTTTGATAGATTCTATTTCGTCATCAAAAAATTCTATACGTACCGGCTTGTTGGCATCTACGGGAAATATATCTATGATGTATCCCCGTACTGCATATTCTCCTGTCACTGTGACAAGTGAGTCTCTTTTATATCCAAATTCTTCTAATTTTTCTAAAATTATTTCCCGGGAAATAATTTGGGGGGAGGGGTCGATCAAAATACTTTGGTCTTCGTCTTTGTTGGGTAGGAATTTTAAGTATCCCATCAGGGAAGTGACCACGATGTGGCTTTTCTTGGCGTTTTTGATTTTTTCGAGCGTTTCTAAGCGTTTTATCTTAAGATCTGGAGATACCGCTATGGCTACAGATGTCAAAAAATCGTCCATTGGAAAAAACAGAACATCGTCACTATATGTCTGTAAGATTTTATAAAAGTTATTCGCTTCGTATAATGTGCTAGCTAGAACGAGAACGTTTTCATCATTATTTTGAAAGTAATTTTGAATATATAAGGCGTCGAGTTCTCGGGTTAACCCATATACATTGCTGTCTTGTTTGTATTCAAATTTGTCTGTAATGAATTTCATACTATTATTCTCCGTATTTGTAATCTTGTGTTCCCAAAATTTCCCCTCTTATAAATCGATCTATAGTCTCTTCTGATTGAGTTATCATTTTATTTAGTATTTCTAATTCCTTTTTGGAAAAGTTCCCTAATACATAATCTTTAGTCTCAAAGGTTTTGTCGTTAGATATTCCTATTTTATATTGATAAAACTTCTGCGTTCCTAGTGAAGAGATGATAGATTTTATTCCATTATCTCCACCAGAACTACTATCGAATTTAATTCTCGTATGACCTAATTTTAGGTCTAAATCGTCTCTTATTACTAATAGGTCTTTTAAATCAATTTTAAAATAATCGCAGAAAGGTTTTACGACAGTTCCAGATAAATTCATATAGCTCTGAGGCTTTAAAAATATTATCTTTTCGCCAAATATAACTTTTTCTGCGTATAAACCGTTGAACTTTTTACTAAAATTTTCACCTTTACAATAATTATCTATCACCATAAACCCGACATTATGTCTAGTCTTTTCATATTCTTTACCTGGATTTCCTAAACCACATATTATTTTCATTTCAACTCCTCCTTAAAAATATTCTTATAAGTCAGCCTGTCTTTAGTAAATATCGATCTAACTTTCATGTCACTTTTTTTGTATTTCGATGCTTGGATTAGAAAAATTTCTGCTTCATCATTTTTAGTATGTATAAATACTATTTTTCTTAAACCAAATTTGGCTTTTTCTAGTTCATGGATCGAATCTAATAGTCGATCTACACGGTGTACCATATAGAAGGTTCCGTTTTCTTTGAGATTTCGCTTGGCTGCCATTATGACATCCGCTAAATTTAAAGTTACTTCATGTCTGGCGATCTGTTTAACTAGATTTTCGTTCTTTTGCGACGATGAAGAGACTTTGAAATATGGTGGATTTGCTAATACAATATCATATTTCCATCTTGCAGAAAAAGTTTTTGCATCTACGTTATGAAGCCTTATTCTAGAATCTAAGTTGTTTATTTTAATGCTCTCTTGTGCTAGAGTAAAAATCTCTTTTTGAATTTCTAATCCGTCTATTTGGATATCCTCTCTTTTTGTGGAGAGAATCAATGGTATAGGAGCATTTCCAGTACACAAATCTAAAATTTTTTGATTAGCTTTAAGTTCTACGAATTCTCCTAACAATATGGAATCTAAACTAAATTTAAAATAGTCGGCATTTTGGTATATTTTGAGACCATAATCATATAAGTCGTTCAATTCCATCAATCTAACGATACCTCTTCAAAAGCATTTTCACTTGTTTTTACGGTGTATTTTTTGTTTAATACATCGATTTCTTTTACTTCAGCTATCGAGCCTTTATATTTCACTTTCTCTCCAATTTTAGGTAGGGCTTTTCTGTTTTCTTCATAAAGTTCATTTTCATAGGTGAAACAACATAATAGGCGACCGCATGCACCATTTATTTTTGTAGGATTTAGGGATATGTTTTGATTTTTGACCATATTTATATTTATTGAATTTACGGTTTTTAAACAGTTGTTGCAGCACAATATACGACCGCATAGACCGATTCCCCCTATTTCTTTGGCTTTATCTCTTACTCCTATTTGATGAAGTTCGATTCTGGTATGGTATTTGGCTGCTAGTTCTTTTACTAACTCTCTAAAATCGACGCGTTCGTCAGAAATGAAATTAAAAAGTAACATTTTTTTGTCTAGCGAAAAGTTTGCATCGATCAATTTCATGTTTAAATTAAGTTTCTTTATCAACTCTTTAGTTTCTTTTAACGCTTTGTTTGCGTCCTTAATATTTTTAAGATATTTGTCATAGTCCTCCGGAGAAGCTTCTCTGACGATTGCCTTCAGATTATTACAATCTTTGTCACATTCTGTCTTATCAACTATTCCTAATTGTATCCCTTTTTCAGTTTCTACAATGACTTTAGTATTTTTATTATATAGTTTGTCTGACGAAAAATTGTATGTTTTTCCATCGATTTTAAATTTAACTCCTATTAAATACATCCTTATTTCACATCCTTTAGTTCGATGAAAATCTTTTCTAATAGTAGGTCTTTATTCATATTCTCTGTAAGTCTATTGAAAATTTTGTTTATATATTTGCATTTTTTAACTATTTCGGAATAAGTGTTGCCCTTTATTATCATTTTTAGGAGATCTTCATCTAGGTCTTTGCTTTTCGTTAAATTACACGCTGTATTATAATAGTTTTTGAATAAATTTTCAACGATTTTGAAGTTGTCTTTTATCACTTTATCATCAGACTTTATTTTGCTATATATTATGTGATTTTTTCCTTCTATAGCTTTGATCAGATCGATCACTTTTTTATGAATTTCCTCATCATATTCTATTTTATCGATGTCTTCATACATGATGGTTAGAATTTCGCATCTACTTTTAATTGTTGGTAGCAGTAAATCTCTGTTAGAGGTTATGAGAAATCCTATGACATTTTCGTTCGGCTCTTCTATAGTTTTGAGTAGTTTGTTTGCTGAAACTTGGTTCATTCTTTCTGCATACGTAATTATATAAAATATGTATTTTGATAATATAGGTTTTGTTTTAATGCGATCTTGTAATGCAAATATTGAGTCTTTTTTAATTTCTTTACCATCTGGTCTTAAAATTATGAGTTCTAAATACGTTTCATCTTCTATTTGAGTGTCTGTTATCGTATCGTTGGAAATCAGCATTTTTATTAATTCTTTGATATCGGATAGGCATTTCTGTTGATCATTCGTTTCCATTAAAAAAACATGGGAATTATTATTCTCATCAAACTCTTTTTTTAATAGACTAATTTGTGTTTTTGAATCCATAGTTACCTCATTAAATCATGAGCAATCCTACTAGAATAAATAATCCTGGGAAGTCTAATAGCGATACTGCTCCAAGTGTGTAAATATTTAGAGGAATAAATAGATTTAAGCTTTCCATAATAATGTTAAAACTATATAATATCGTAAATGCAAATATAATTTTTTTAAATAGTATATAGAGTATTTTCATGTTCATCAATTAACATTATGATAGCTTATCTATATTTATTCTACTTCTTTTCTGTCATAAAGAGCTCTTTCGAGTGTCAAGATATCTAAATAATCTAACTCTGCTCCCATAGGAATGCCGTATGATAGTCTCGTTATTTTAATATTCTCTCTGTCGAGAATTTTTTTTAAGTATAATGTGGTCGTGTCGCCCTCGATCGTCGGCCTCAATGCAATGATCACTTCGGCATCATTTAGTTCTTTACATCTCGAAATGAGCTTGTGAATGTTCAAGTCATCTGGATTTATTCCATCGATCGGAGATATAAGACCTCCTAGCACATGATATACTCCAGCGAATTTTCCGGTTTTTTCAAACATAAAAATGTTTTTGTAGTCTTCGACGACACAGATGAGATTATGGTTTCTATTGTCATCTGCGCATATGCTACAAGTATTTTGATCTGTAAGGTGTCCACACGTATCGCATGTTTTAAGATCTTTTTTGATTTTATCTATTGCTACAGAAAAATCTTTTAAATCTTCTGAATCCATTTTGATTAGTGCTAGAGCATATCTTTCCGCTGTTCTCTCGCCTATGCCAGGAAATTTTTTGAAGTTTTCTATGAGAGTTTCTAATAACTCTGGATAGATATTCATTATAGTAGTCCGCCAAGTTGTTTACTATAAGGCCCTAGCTTGTTTTCGATCTCTTTATCGATGGCTTTTATAGCATTATTATTTGCAATAGTGATCATGTCTGCTAGCATTTCTTTATCTTCATTCAAATCTCCTGAGTAAGTTATATCTATTTTTATTATTTCTTTCTTTCCAGACATAGTAACTTTTACCCACTCTGATTCGCCAGTAAACGTAGATTTATATATTTCCTCCTGTTTTTTTGTTATCTCTCTTTGCATTTTTTGGGCTTGTGCCATAATGTTTTGCATGTTCATTTTATTTTCTCTCCTTCTAAGATATTTCTATTATTTTTTCGGTGAATAATGTGTCTAGTTGACCTTTTATCTCGGCTCCATCGTCTTTTAGTAAAGGCTCTTCTAGCAATTGATATTTAATCTTTTTTATTCTATTTGCTTTAAATTTTTCTTTTTCTTTGTTCCATTCCACAGCTGTAATCGCGACTACTTTGACTGCCAAATCTTTTTTCTTAAGTGCTTTTTCGATATCTTGAGCTTTTATATTAAATAGATTCGCAAGCGAGTCTTCTTCAGTGGTGAAAATGGCATATTGATTAGAAGACGCTACTGGTGTGAAGTTCTGTGGATCAATGGTGCTTATTTTTTTGTCTCCTAGATTTGTCCAAGCGTCTAAAACTGCTTTTAGTGAATCTTTATTGACGTCGACAAAGCAGTTGTTAATCCTTATCTCCGTTAACGACATGCCCTCTGAACTATTTTTAAGTGCTGAATCGTCAACTTTCGGTGTAACATTCATTATAGGACTTTGAGTGCTTTTTGAATTACTCTCTTTTGCTGTTATTGTCGACGAACACGTGTCGATAAGTTCAAGAAAACTCATCTTTATCATCGTAAAAACGTTTTCGTTAATTCTAGCATCGATATAACAGGAATTTAGATTTTTAATTAGACGATCGATAATTGTAAAAGATATGCCACATTTTTCTCCCAGTTTAAGGGATATTGCTCTCTTTTCATAATAATTTATCATCTTCTTGAGAATTTTCTGAGCATTGGTTCCTGAATCTTCGAATCTATCTATTAAATCGACAATTTTTTCTACATTTTTTTCTTGTATAGCTGTTAAAAGATCATCAATGTCTCTATTTGATATGATATTGTAAGTCTCTAAAACACTTCCAAGAGTTATTTTTGCGTGTGCTTTTGATAGTTGGTCTAATATGCTCAGTGCATCGCGAGCACACCCCTCACTTAGGGCATATATTTCTTCTAGGGAATTTTCCTCGAATTCTATTTTTTCTTGTGAACAAACGGCTCTTAGATGGGCAATCAGGTCTCTGCTGTTTATTTTTTTAAAGTCGTATCTTTGACATCTCGATAGAATTGTTATTGGAACTTTGTAAACCTCTGTAGTTGCTAAGATAAATATCGCATGGCTTGGTGGTTCTTCAAGCGTTTTAAGTAAAGCATTAAATGCTCCTTGGGAAAGCATGTGAACCTCATCTATGATATAAATTTTGTATTTCGACGCGGCAGGAGCAAGCGTGATATTATTTTTGAGTTCTCTTATTTCATCTACTCCATTATTTGATGCTGCATCTATCTCTATAATATCGGGTGAGGTACTAAAATTCTTACAATTTTCGCATTCACCGCAAGCTTCACCATCCTTAAGATTGGTGCAATTTATGGATTTGGACAACACTTTTGCTGTCGACGTCTTTCCAGTTCCACGTGGGCCTGTGAAAATGTATGCATGTGAAAAAGTTCCTTGTGTCACACTATTCTTTAATGTTTCTACAATGCTAGTTTGTCCTATGATTTTGTTAAACGAATCAGGTCTGTATTTACGATATAGAACTTTGTATGACATTGAAACCATCTCCTATTTAATTATAGCAAATCATATTTATTAAATCTAGTTTTTATCTTCTTTTATTTTTAAAAAACGTCTGAATGTTATTTAGATATTTTTCTTTCTCTTCGCTTTCTAAGTCAAGATGTTCAAAAAGCGTACATTTGTATGTTTTTTTGTATTCGTAGCGAGGTATTAAATAGTATATATTTTTTAATCTGGCCTCTTTTATTACTGCCTTACACATTTCGCATGGTTCTAATGTTACAAGCATACATTTGTTCGCTAAATTCCAACTATGCAGTTTCTTGTTAGCCTTTTCTATTGCAATAATTTCTGCATGATCAGTAGTTTTTTTGCTAGCATTTCTTTTATTATATCCACAACTAATTATACCTTCTTCATCATAGATGATAGCACTTACAGGAAATTCATCGTTCTTTAAGGACTTGTTTGCCAGCTCAAAGAGTCTTTTCCACAGTTTTTTTTCTTTATCCATTTCTTCCTCCAAAAAAAAGCACACACGGACTATGTCTTATGGCTGCTATTTTCCAATTCTGACCAGGTTCGACAATCGTTCGCTGTGCATCATAAGGATATCACAGATCGAGTTTATAATCAACTAAAGTTTTCCACAGTTTTTTCGTTTGGCAAAATTTTATTTTTTGAATTGATGTTCCACGTGGAACATCAAAAAGGTTAAGAAGATGCTAATCAGTAATTTAAGCCATGCATAAAATATTTCCCGGGAAATATTTTATGGCATCATACAATGTTCCACGTGGAACATATGAGTAAGTTATAAATTGAGGACATTCTATATGTAAAAAACACAGCAATATAAACTTAGTTTAATATTTTTTTAAGTTTTTTGTAATCTTATAGGCTTAATAATGAAATAAACCGATGGTAAATCGCGTTAAAATTATTTCCCGGGAAATATTTTGCGACATCTTGCAATGTTCCACGTGAAACATGTGAATAAGTTAGTAGTTATACACACTTTTATAAGAATTAATAGTATATTATCCACTTATGCTACATATTTTGTGACAGATTACAATGTTCCACGTGGAACATGTGGATAAGTTGGTAATTATACACACTTTTATAAGAATTAACAATATATTATCCACCTATGTCACATATTTTGGAGTGATTCACAGTCTGAAAGGGTTAATAATAAAATAAACCGATAGCAAATCGCGTTAATATTATTTCCCGGGAAATATTTTGTGACAGATTACAATGTTCCACGTGGAACATGTGGACAAGTTGGTAATTATACACACTTTTATAAGAATTAACAATAAATTATCCACTTATGTCACATATTTTGGAGTGATTCACAGTCTGAAAGGGTTAATAATGAAATAAACCGATGGCAAATTGCGTTAATATTATTTCCCGGGAAATATTTTGCGACATCTTGCAATGTTCCACGTGGAACATGTGGATAGGTTAGTAATTATACACGTCTTATATAAAAATTAACAGTCGATTAGCTACATATGCTACCCATTTTTGGAGTGATTCACAGTCTGAAAGGGTTAATAATGAATAAACCGATGGCAAATTGCGTTAATATTATTTCCCGGGAAATATTTTGTGGTATATTACAATGTTCCACGTGGAACATGTGGATAAGTTGGCAATTATATACTCCTTATATAAGAATGAATAGTGTATTACTCACATTTGATACTCATTTTTAGAGAGATTCATGATCTGAAAAAAGCTAATAGTGAATTCGCGTTAAAAATATTTCCCGGGAAATATTTTGTGGCAACGTATAATGTTTCACGTGGAACATTAGTCAAGTTATCGATACAAAGTGAACAAATGTTCGCTTTAAATTATATAATAAAAAAAGATGATTACGTTTCATCTTTTTCTGTCTGATCACTTAAATTTTCTGCAGGTTGGTCGTTGGAGGATTGCTCAGAATCTTCAACAGATATCTCGCTATTTTCTGTCTGATCTTTTTCTACAATACTAATCGACGAAACAGACTGATTATCTTTAAGATTTATCAATCTAACTCCTTGGGCATTGCGGCTTAACTGAGATATTTTAACAGTTTCTAATCTAATTACCATTCCAGAATCAGTAATAATTACTATGTCTTTGTTATCGTCAACTATTTTGAAGGATACAATATTACCGTTCTTTTCTGTTATATTTAGAGCTTTAACTCCCTTGCTACCACGTCTTGTTTCTCTAAATTCTCGAACAAATGTTCGCTTTCCGTAACCTTTTTCGGTAACAATGAGTATGTTTGTGTTTAGATCACATACCTCTGCGCATATACATTCACCGTCTGGCATCGATATACCACGTACTCCGGATGCTGTTCTTCCCATTATTCTCACTTCGGATTCGTCAAATAGAACTGCACGTCCATTTGAAGATCCTAACATTATTTTATTTTCACCTGTTGTCTTTTTAACTTCTATAAGTTCGTCATTTTCCTTTAATGTTATACATAACTTACCATTTTGACGAATATTAGCAAATTCGTCAATGCTTGTACGCTTTACAATTCCTTTTTTTGTAGCAAATAGTAGGTATTTTGCTTCATCTTCGTTGGAAACTTTGATTATTGAATTTACTAGTTCATCTTTTTCTATTTGTAAAAGGTTTATGATCGGTAGACCTTTGTGTTGTCTAGCAAATTCAGGTATTTCGTAACCTTTTATACGATATACTTTACCTTTATTCGTAAAGAATAGAATGTAATCATGTGTAGAAACGTTTACCATTAGTTTAACATTATCTTCTTCGTTAGTTGACATTCCTTTTATGCCAACACCACCGCGATTCTGTATTTTATAAGTGCTTGCTGCGACACGTTTAATGTATCCCTTGTCAGTTAAGGTAATAATACTATTTTCTTCAGGGATAAGTGATTCATCCTCTATAAAGTCGACTGCAGTCATATCGATTTTAGTACGACGTTCATCGCCATATTTTTCTTTAATTTCAGTTAATTCCTTTTTAATTATGTCCAAAACTTTTTGTTCGCTAGCTAAGATGCTCTTTAATTCTTCAATAGTCTGTAGTAAGTTCGCTAGTTCCTCTTCAATCTTGCTTCTTTCTAAGCCAGTTAAACGTCTTAGTTTTAATTCAAGTATGCTATCAGCTTGTATTTCTGAGAAGCCAAATCTCTTGATCAGTTTTTCCTTAGCAATGACATCGCTTTCGGCTTCTTTGATTATTTTTATAACTTCATCGATATTATCGAGTGCTATTTTATAACCTTCTAAGATGTGTACTCGTTTTTCTGCTTTATCGAGTTCAAATTTTGTTCTTCTTATGATAACTTCTTTCTGATGATTGATGTATTTGCTGATTATATCTTTTAACCCAAGCGTTTTTGGTACGCCCATATCGAGCATTATAAACAATATACCATAAGTAGTTTGGAATTCTGTATGCTTATATAGGTTGTTTAATACTACTTGTGGATTCGCGTCCCTTTTAAGCGTAATCGTTATTTTAAGACCATTTTTTAGATCCGTATGATAATCTGATATCCCATCGATCACTTTGTTATGAACTAGGCTTGCTACCTTTTCTTTAAGAGATAATGTGTTTAATCCGTATGGAACTTCATCGATTATTATGTAGTTTTTTCCATTTTTCTCTTCTATAATTGCATTACTTCTGATCGTTATAGATCCGCGACCTGTTTCATAAGCTTTTCTGATTCCACTGTTTCCTAGTATGATAGCTCCAGTAGGGAAATCAGGTCCTTTTATATATTGCATCAATCCTAATGTATCTATTTCAGGATTGTCTATGTAGGCTATACAACCGTCGATTACTTCTCTTAAGTTATGCGGTGGTATATTAGTTGCCATACCAACGGCTATTCCCGTCGTTCCGTTTACTAAAACATTCGGAAATCTTGATGGTAGTACTACTGGTTCTTTTTCTAAACCGTCAAAGTTTGGTTCGAAATCGACAGTATTTTTATTTATATCACGTATCATTTCTAGTGATATTTTAGCCATTCTAGACTCTGTGTAACGATATGCTGCTGCACCATCTCCATTTATATTACCGAAGTTACCATGGCCGTCGACAAGCATATATCTAAGACTAAAATCTTGTGCCATACGAACCATAGCGTCGTATATCGAAGAATCTCCATGTGGGTGGTATTTACCGATGACGTCTCCGACTATACGAGCACATTTCTTGTGAGGTTTATCTGGAGTATAGCCCGATTCATACATAGAGTAAAGAATTCGTCTATGAACAGGTTTTAACCCATCTCTTAGATCTGGAAGAGCTCTTGCAGTTATTACACTTAGTGCGTATTCTACAAAGGAACCTTCAATTTCGTCTACTATATCGTTATGTTGAACTTTATCGGTCTCTGTCGTTTCATTTGATGTAAGTTCTAATTCTTGTTCTTTATTTTCTTCTTCCATCATAAACCTCCTATATATCTAAGTTTGTAGCATATGGTGCTTTTTCTTCTATGAATTTTCTACGTGGTTCTACTTCTTCACCCATTATCTTACTGAAAGCAGCGTCTGCACTCATTGCATCATTTACTGTAATTTTCTTTAAGACTCTCGTATTGATATTCATCGTAGTTTCGTCTAATTCGTGAGGGTCCATCTCTCCTAAACCTTTCATTCGCGTAATTTCAGGTTTTACTGTTTCAGGCAATTGTTTTAAATATTCTTCTTTTTCTTGGTCAGTTAAAACATATTTTATTGTTTTACCATGTTTTATACAGAACAAAGGTGGTTGTGCAGCGTATACGTGACCAGCTTCGACGATCGGTCTAAAGAAACGGTAGAACAAAGTTAGAAGTAATACTCTAATGTGAGCTCCATCGACGTCGGCATCGGTCATTATTACTATTTTGTCATATCTCAATTTGTTTAGATCAAATTCTTCGCCGATTCCTGTTCCAAAAGCCGTGATTATCGTCCTAATTTCATCGTTCGATAGGGCTTTATCTAGACGTGCTTTTTCAACATTCAGTATTTTTCCCTTCAAAGGAAGGATCGCTTGTGTCATGCTGTTCCTACATTTAAGAGCTGATCCACCAGCTGAGTCTCCCTCGACTAGGAATATTTCGCATATACTTGGATCTTTCTCTTTGCAATCTTGTAGTTTTCCACCGAACGGAACGACGTCTAAGTCGCCTTTTCTATGAGCGATTTCTCTTGCTTTTTTTGCAGCAATTCTCGCTCTTGCGGCAGTTAAACACTTATCGATAATTTCCTTAGCGTCTGTCGGATTTTCCATTAAGTATCTTTCAAACCCTTTGCTGAAAACGTCATCGGCTATTTTTCTGACTTCGGCATTACCTAACTTAGTTTTCGTTTGACCTTCAAACTGAGGATCGGGGTGTTTACATGAAATGATCATCGTAAGACCTTCACGGACGTCGTCTCCACTTAGAGGATCGTCATTATCCTTTAAAGCTTTGCTATTTTTGGCATAACTGTTGATGATTCTAGTGAGAGCTCTTTTAACTCCATCTTCGTGGGTACCACCTTCGTGGGTATTTATATTGTTCGTATAGGAGTATATAGAAGGGCTGTAAGAATTGTTGTACTGCATGGCTATTTCGACAGAAATACCTTCTTCCTCACCTTCAAAGTAGCATATGTCTTCATGAATAGGCGTCTTGTTGGTATTCAGCAGCTTAACATATTCTATTATTCCACCATTATAGAGGAATTCTTCTTTTTTCGTCTCGTTACCTCTGGTATCAGAAAGGATTATCCTAAGACCCTTGTTGAGAAACGCTATTTCTCTAATTCTATCTTTTAAGATATCATATTTATATTCCGTAGTTTCGGTAAATATAGTCGCATCTGGTTTAAACTTAACAGTCGTTCCTGTTCTGTTTTCATCACAATCATCGATTATTTTCATAGCTTCGACAGGTTTTCCACCGTGTTCAAATCTTTGATAATGCACTTTTCCTTTTTGATAGACGTATACTTCTAGCCAATCGGATAAGGCGTTGACGACACTAGCACCGACTCCGTGAAGTCCACCGGATACTTTATATCCTCCGCCTCCAAATTTTCCACCAGCGTGTAGTACTGTAAATATCGTTTCGATAGTAGAAAGACCAGTTTTAGCGTTCATTCCAGTCGGCATTCCACGACCATCGTCTTTTACAGTTATGCTGTTATCTTTTTCGATTATGACTTCGATGTCGTCGCAGTAACCTGCCAAGGCTTCATCGACAGAGTTATCTACTATTTCCCATACAAGATGATGTAATCCTCTTTCACTCGTCGAACCTATATACATTCCTGGTCTTTTTCTGACGGCTTCTAGACCTTCTAAGACCTGAATATCGTTATCTGAATATTCTGTTTTTGTTTGTTCATTCATAAACTTTTTTCACCACTTTCTCTTTTTTTATATTAAACACTGTGCAATTATTTAAAATTTTGGTGTTAATATTCTTTAAATCCGTTGTAGTTATAAATATCTGTAAATTTTTATTTAATTTTTTTAGTATATTGTTGATTTTGCGAGCGTCTAAGCAGCTGAATAAGTCATCTAATATAAGAATAGGGTAAATACCCTTATCTTTGATATAGAGCTCTATTTCGGCCAATTTAAAGCAAATTATCGCATTCTTTTTTTCGCCCTCTGATCCATAATCCTTCAAATTTCGACTTTTTAGCGAGAAGATAAAATCATCGTGATGAATTCCTATATTAGTTTTTCCGATGATTATGTCCTTATCTAAATAAGATTTATACTTTTCTTTAAGCTCTTCTTTAGTCTTATTTTTAAATGAACTGACATATGAAACTTTAAGTCCCTCTTTTTTTGTGATCTCAAAATTGATCTTATCGATATATTTGTTGATATTGTCGATAAACTTTTGTCTATAATCGGCGATTTTTTGGCCGAGTTCGATCAATTTATCAGTTAGAATCCACAAGTAATCTGGGCTGGCAAGTTTATTGACGTACATCAATTTCAGAAACGCATTTCTCTGTTTTAAAACCTTATTGTACTCATTCAATAAGTGTAGATATCCATGTTCTAGCTGGGTTATTTCGATGTTTACCATGTTTCTTCTCGCCGTAGGAGCATCGTTTATAATGCCAGTGTCTTCCGGTGTAAATAATACTACATTTATTTTTGAGATGTAATCGCTCAATCGAGCTATTTTGTTATTATCGATTTTTACAACTTTACCATCTTCGGATAGACTCAGCTTGTATTTGTGTCTTATTTTATCTTTGATCGTTCCCTCGACGCTCATGGATGCAAATCCATTTTTGATGAGGATTGCATCCTTAGATCCTCTAAAAGATTTTGTTATTGCTAGAACGTAGATGCTTTCGACTATATTGGTCTTTCCGGAACCATTTTCTCCTATAATTATATTTTGTTTATTGGAGAAATCCAAAGATAAGGTTTCATAATTTCTAAAATTGTAAAGTTTTAAATTGCTGATTTTCATAATTGCCACCTAAAGACCTCAAATATAAATTTACTAGGTATAGATGACCCTCTATACCTAGTAATAATTATACCACAAATACGGGCGGTTTTAAATGTTTTTTGTGTTTTTTTGTCGATTTATTTCCTTATAAAACTTATCTTTTCTCTTCGATGCGACAGATTCTAATCTAGTAGCTCTCAAAATCTGATTGTTGATAACTTTATTAGATACGTTCACTTGGATCGATAGGTTATTTTGAAACGTGATAATACTGTCGTCATCATGTGGCAAAAAGCTATCTACATTATTAAGCGATATCCAGTTGCAATCGTTTAATCTCGGACTGCTCGTAGGAAAAAATATTATATTTTGAGAATCTTCTATTAGAATCGGTGCCTTATGTGTAACGCCTATAAGATCCATGGTTCCTTTTTTTCGTCCTGCATATGAGCTTCCAAAATATTCACAATTTTCTTCGATGATCTTGTTAGCATTCTTTTTTACTATTATTATATTTTGGTTTTCATAGACTTTAGATTTCTTTCTGTTTATAGGTACTATTGCCAAAGTATCTGTGTTTATCTTATAACTATCCATATAATCCATCTTCTTCACCTCCCTGTGCGCATTCTTATACCATAATTCTCTGTCGAAATTTGTCAAAATTTGTCGGCGATTGGAAAAAACTGGTATTTTTTTCCATTTTTTGGAGATTCTAATAAAAAAAAGATGAAAAATGGTTTTTCATCAATATGTTTTTATCGGTAAAATTAATTGTACCAAAGTCTCATCTTTAGCAGATTTAATCACTATCGGCTTTATTTCACTATTTAGAAATACGACTAGTTCTGTATCGTCGATCGTTTTAAGTGCATCCATCATATATTTAGCACTGAACGAAATTCCTACGTTGTCTCCTTCATTTTTTTCAATCGCAATCGTTTCTTCCGTACGACCTATTTCTGAGGCGAAAGATGAAATCACTAATACATTATCTTTCGTTTCCATTTTAACTATATTTTTTTCTTTGCTTTGAGTTAAAAGTGACGCTCTATCTATCGCACTATAGAACTCATCATAGTTGGTATTGAATATAGTAGAGAAGTTATCTGGTATTAAGTTATTAGTATTTGGATATGTACCACTCAATAAATTAGATTGGAAAGTGATATTCTTGTATATAAATAATATTTTATTAGAGAAGATGTGCATTTCAACTGGTTCGTCATCGTTTATGATCTTGTCTAGTTCACTTATATTGTTTCCAGGTATCGTGATGTTTATTTCATCTTTTATAAATTCTTGTAAAGTAATAGTCTTTTTTGCTAGTCTGTATGAATCTGTCGCAGTAATTTCCATTATATTACCTTGAAGTTTAAAGTTTATTCCTGTAAGAAGAGGCCTAGACTCTTGAGAACTGATGGCAAAGACGGTTTGTTTAATAATAGTTTTAAATAGACTTCCTTTTATTACAATAGGATCTTTTTGGTATTCTAATTTTATCTGTGGATAATCTTCTACTTTTAAACAGTTCAAACTGAAATGACTCGTCTTAGCTTTTATCAGAACTTTTAATCCTTCAATTACTTCGATGTCTACCGTGTCATCTGGCAGTTTTCTTATTATTTCATTAATATACTTACTTTGGATAACTATACTACCTGTACGTTCTACACTTTTAATCTTATCTTTTTCTATAAAAGATTTTATAGTAAGATCTGTGTCGCTTGCGGTCAGGTAAAGACCTTCATTACTCAATTCAAATTTTATTCCATTTAAAACTGGTATAACGTTTTTAATTGATATCGCTTTCGTAACATTATTTAGGCTTTCTAAGAGTGTATTTTTTTCTATCGTAAATTTCATTTTTTTTCCTTCTTTCTTATTATTATAATTATTATTGTTATTATCGTTTGTGGAAACTGTGGATAAGTGTACTTTTGTCCACATATAACGGGCTTTTATCTTGTGGATAATCTGTGGATATGTTTCCACATTTCAACAGATTATCCGATGTTATTTTTAATTTCTTTAACTGCTTCTTTCAATTGTAGATTATTTTCCAAATCCTCTTTTATTTTATCACAAGCGTACATAATTGTCGAATGATCTCTGTTTCCGAACTCTAATCCTATCTTAGGGAAAGATTCGTCCGTGTAAGTTCTACAGAGATATATTGCGACTTGTCTAGGATAGTTGATATTCGAAGTTCGTTTTTTGCTTTTTAGATCTTCTACTGTTATTTTGTAATAATCTGCGACTGCTTTCTGTATTTTAGCTATATTACTGTCCATATATACTGAGTTTTTCAGATAATCTCTAAGTGCTTCATTTGCAAATTCTAAGTCTATCCTGTGTGGTCCCATCATCGCAGCATATGCATAAAGTCTAGTGACTGCGCCTTCGATGTGTCTAACATCATTTTCACTGTTCGCGGCTATATATTCGATGACATTTTCTTCGACTAGACTGGCGACTGCATGCCCGAGCATCTTATTTTTTACTATCCGTTTCTTTAAATCTATGTCTGGCGGATATATGTTAACTGTCAGTCCCCAACTAAAGCGAGTTCTAAGACGTTCTTCTAAAAGTTTTAAATCGTCGGGACTTCTATCTGAACTTATTATAATCTGCTTGTTCATATCGTATAAACTATTGAAAGTATGGAAGAATTCTTGTTGAGTTTTCTCCGCTTTTTCTAGACACTGAATGTCGTCGATCATCAAGACATCTATACCACGATATTTATCTTTGAAAAATTGAACGTAGTTTGAACCTTTGTTCATATTCATCAATCTAAAATCGTTGATGAATTTTTCACTCGTTACATAAAGCACTCGCTTCCCAGAGGTAGATTTTATGTAATTTCCGATCGCATGCATGAGATGTGTCTTTCCTAGACCACTTTTACCATGAATAAAAAACGGATTATACAACTTTCCAGGTTGCTCGGCGACTGATAAGGCTGCTGTATGCGCTAATCGATTCGATTCTCCAACGACGAAATTCTCAAAAGAATATTTGTCGATTAAATTGTTTTCGATAGGCTGTTGATAAGTAGGAGTGTTTTCCACAGGAAAATCTATTTTAGTCTCCAGTTCATCTCGAGAGGCTGTAGCAGCTTTTTCTGATTCGTCGTTTTTAGAATTAATTATTTCTTCTTCTAAGACAAATTCTATATTACAACTTTTTCCTAAAATAGATTCCATCAGTTCCTCGATAGTTTCTAAATACCTTTTTATTAGAGCTTCTTTTATGAATAAGGAACTAGTCATGATCGTTATGATCTTTATCGCTTTATTATCTTCTACAGAATCTTCTATCTTATATATTTTACAGTATTTAAACCAGGAGTTGATCGATACAGTAGAAATCCTATTCTTAAGAAGACCAATAAAATTTTGCCATATAAGATTGTTTTCTTCCATATCCATCACCACCCTGCATTTGATAAAAATATTTTAACGTAAATTAAAAAAAAGATAAAGAACTTTTTTGCAAAAATGAAATTTTCAACATGGTTATCTACAGATACTGTGGAAAAATAATTCTTTTAAAATGCTATTTCGACAGGGTTCGACAAACTTATCCACAGTTTCCACAATTTTGGTTTTTCAACATTGTTGATAATTTATCCACACGGTGTGGAAATCGTGTGGAAAAAATTGTTGATAACTTTTAAGTAATAAACTTGACTTTTGTTATATCATTATAATATAATACAGATGAATTTTTAGATGTGGAGGTGCAAAAGATGAAAAGAACTTATCAACCAAATAATCGTAAAAAAAGTAAAAAGCACGGTTTCTTTGCTAGAAAAGAAAGCAATATTTTAAAATCTAGAAGAAAAAAAGGTCGTAAAGTACTTTGTAAGTAAACCACTTTTTAGGTGGTTTTTATTCTATGATTAAAGGAGGCAGGGATGTGAAAAGAAGTGAGATGATAAAGGATCAAAATAGGTTTAATTACATCATAAAGCACGGGCATTATAATAAAGATAGGTATTTTGTAGTTTACGACGTGATTTCAAAAGAGAACAGATATCCGCATTTTGGAATAGCTATAAAGACGACAATTGGCAAAGCTGTCGTTAGAAATAGACTTAAAAGACAAACCAGAAGTATTATCGATAACAATAAAAAGTTATTTAAAAATGATAGAGATTATATTATAATGATAAGGAACGAGTGTTTAAATTCGAGTTATGATGTACTCGATAATTCATTAGTTGAAATAATGAAAGGAAAAATGTGATGAAAAAAAATAAAAAATTATTAGTAGCGTTACTCGTACTTTTGACTATGAGTACAGGGTGTACTAAATATTTGTCGGACGACAATAAAAAGAAGATCGTAAATGAAGTAACCGGTCAGTCGTTGACCTCTAATATTCTATGTTTACCAGAGGATGAAGATCTTTTAAAGATTTATGAAGAAAATAAGGCTAATATGGATGTCGATTTTGATTCTTTGAGGCCTTGTTCAAGTTTTGCCCCTGGAGATTTAAAGTATAACGGGCTATGGGAAAGTATTTTCATAAAGCCCTTGGCTTATATCATAATAAAGTTAGGTGAGTTAGTTAGCAACTATGGCTTAGCTGTGGTGATCCTCGGAATTTTGATTAGGTTGATATTATTTCCGTTTACAAAAAAGACATTAATGCAATCAGAAAATATGAAGAAAGCTCAACCTGAATTGCAAGCTATACAAAAAAGATATGGAAGCTCTACCGACCAAGCGACTGCGATGCAGATGAGTCAAGAATTGATGATGGTATATAAAAAATATAATATCAATCCAGCAGGTGGTTGTTTAGTATCGTTCATACAGTTGCCTATCTTGTTAGCATTTTTAGAGGCTATCAATAGAGTTCCTGCAATCTTTGAAGGTTATTTCTTGACTTTGCAATTAGGGACATCTCCTTTTGTAGGAATCAAAGACGGAAATTTCTACTATATAATATTGATCGTGCTTATCATATTGACAACTTATTTTTCTTATAAATTTTCTATGAGTACTTCTACTGGAAATCCTGAGCAAGACAAACAGATGGAAATGACTATGAAGTTTATGATCATCTTTATTTCTATCGCTTCTTTGAGTTTGCCGACAGCTTTAGCACTTTATTGGATAGTTTCTAATGGTTTCGTAATAATACAGAATTTTATTTTAAAGGGTGGAAAAAGTAGTAAGAAATCGAATAAAGATAAAAGTGATAAAAAAGTAAAAGATGCAAAGTATACTGAAAATAAAAAGTTAGATTTTAAAGAAAAGGAATCTCACGAGAGTAGTGAGCTATCAAAGAAAGAAAATCCAACTGTGGAAAAAAACAAAGTTATCAACAATCAAAATAGTAAAAATTCAAAAAAGAAGAAGCATAATAGGAAAGGTCGTTAGTAGTTATGATGGGTAATAAGTTTACAGGAAAGGATTATGATGGCGTCGTCAAAGATGCACTCGAAACATTGAATTTAACCGAAGATGATGTCATAATTTTTTCTGAAGAAAAGAAGGCTGGACTGTTTAAAGGAACTCAAGTAGAGATTACTGTTACACCTCTTACTGATGTTGTCGAATTCGTGAAAGCATATCTTAGTCAAGTTTTAAATGCGATGGGCTTAGAGGTATCTTTTGAAGCTATGATTAGAGAAAAACAGATAAAAATCAAAATGTATTCTGACGATAATCCGATTTTAATCGGTCAGGGTGGTAGAAGCCTAGCAGCACTTCAAACGCTCATGAGAGCAGTAGTGAAAAATAGATTTGGAAGAGCACCCTATGTCTCTTTAGATGTAGAAAACTATAAGGATAGACAGCTGATGCACTTGGAGAAGACGGCTAGGAGAATCGCTAAAGAGGTTGCACAGACAAAGGTTCCAGTAGAATTAGATAATATGAATTCTTATGAGAGACTAGTTGTACATAATGCAATAGCAGATTTTAAAGATGTATATACAGAAAGTGTCGGAGAAGACCCTAATAGGCACGTGGTTATTAAACCAAAAGAGGACTAATTAAAAGTCTTTTTTATTTTTTGGAGTAAAAATATATTTACAAAGGTTTAATTTAACATATGATTTATTGGTGATATTTTATGTTTAATAAAAAAGATGCTGTATATGCCGCCTCTATACTTGGTGTAACCTTCGAAAAATTTTCTTTAAATGAGTTTTTGGAAGGAATAAATATCGAATTGGAGCATGGAACAGTCGCTCCTGCGACTAATGTCACAAATGACAATCTCATAATAACGGCGAAGATAGCACTAGCACATTTAAACGAGTTTCCAAATTATTATAATGCGGACTATGGTTTAAAAGAATTTGAAAAGTTTTTGAAAAGTAAATTAAAATAGGATATTTGAACTAGTCTTGTTTTTTTTGGTATAATGATCGTAGGAGATGATTTATTATGAAGATGCCACCTATCGAAAAAATACCCGAGGCTTATACGGCAATTATAGATAGTAGAGTAGAAATTTTTGATGATCATGCAAAGGTAAAGTCGAGCAATGGGGAGAAAGAATACTCGATTAAGTGGAAGGATGACGTTTATTATTCAAACGACAATTCTACTTATTGGCAAGGATATGTCGGGTATCCTGTGATAGCTGTTTTAATGTCGCAAGGGAAGTTAACTTTTAACGAGGACATAGCAGCATATTTTAAAAATGTAAATTGGAATGAATTAAACAAAATAAATAAACGAGATTATGAAAAATCTGTAAATGATATTCTTTGCGGTGTTGGAGAAGATGAAAAAGAGAAAGTAATGGCAGAGATAAAAAAAGTATTTGATGAAATTAAAAATTTAAAAATAACTCTATCTAGAAAAAAAGACTTGTAGAAGAGGGATCAATACTGACAATTTGTTGTTGAAGTATTTTTCATTTTTTGTTCTCGATATAATATTGGAAGTATGGCAATTTAAGAGTCTAGTCGTAGACTCTTTTAATGTAGCTAAAAAAATGCTATAATAGGCGTGCGAATTGAGGTTTTTGCTATGGAAGATACTATATGTGCAGTAAGTACCGCTTTAGGTATAGGGGGAATTGCTATAATTAGAGTAAGTGGTCCGAAGGCAATCGAAATTGTCGACGAAGTTTTTAAGGGCTGTGATCTTACTGAGGTGAATAGTCATACGATCAATTATGGACATATTAGCTGGAAAGGAAAGATTATCGACGAAGTTTTAGTTACAGTTATGCGAGCACCTAAAACTTATACTATGGAAGACGTCGTCGAGGTAAATATACACGGTGGTATAGCCGTCACTAATAAGGTTCTAGAAATACTTTTAACTGCTGGTTGTCGACAAGCGATGCGTGGAGAATTTACTAAAAGAGCATTTTTAAACGGAAGAATTGATTTAACTCAAGCAGAGGCGATCGAAGATATGATAAATGCGGAAAGCGAAAATGCGAGAAATCTATCTATAAATCAATTGACAGGTAAACTTTCAGATATAATTTCTGCATTAAAAAGAAGAATTTTGGAATTGGAATCTAAAATAGAAGTCAATATAGATTATCCAGAGTATGAGGATATCGAAGATATGACAGTTTCAAAAGTTGGGGAAGAGTTAAAACGCATTAATTTAGATGTACAAAGATTGATAGATGAAAGTAGTAATGGAAAAGTAGTAAAAGCAGGCTTGAATGTTGCGATAGTCGGAAGGCCAAATGTAGGTAAGAGTAGTATACTAAATTTTCTTTTGGAAGAAGATAAGGCAATCGTGACGGACATAGCTGGAACAACGAGAGATGTCGTCGAAGGTAAGATCGTTTTGAATGGCAATATCATCAACTTTATAGATACAGCGGGAATAAGAGAAACTGCGGATGTCGTCGAGAAAATAGGCGTAGACAAGAGCATCAAGGTTTTAGATGCAGCAGATCTCGTCATCTTGGTGTTAAACCACGGAGAAGAGCTTTGCAAAGAGGAACTTGAACTCTTGAATAGACTGGAGAATAGAAAGCACATAGTATTTGTCAATAAGGATGATGTCGAGGGAAGAATGGATTTGCCTCGTGGGATAGATGCCATATATGGTAATACTGTAAGTAAGACAGGATTGGATTCCTTAAAAAATAAGATCGTGTCTATGTTCGAATTAGAAGAGATCGCTAAAAAAGATCTTACTTATATCTCAAATGCGAGACAGTTGTCTTTAATAGAGCAAGTGAAAACTTCTATAGATTCGGCTATTCAGGCAATAGAAAGTGGAATGCCTGTTGATATTATCGAGATAGATTTAACCGAAGCGAGAGTGAAACTTGGAGAGATTTTAGGCGAAGTTTACGATGAAGAGTTAATCGACGAATTGTTCGCGAGGTTTTGTTTAGGGAAGTGAAGAAAATGAAATATGAAGTGATAGTAGTCGGTGGTGGGCATGCCGGAATTGAAGCTTGTTATGCCACTAGCAAAATTGGACATAACACTATTCTGATAACTGGTAATATAAAGAATATAGGAGATATGCCTTGTAATCCTTCGATCGGTGGAACATCTAAGGGAGTAATCGTAAGAGAAGTCGATGCTTTGGGAGGATTGATGGGGAAAATTGCTGACAAATCTTTATTGCAGATGAAAATGTTAAATGGCAGCAAAGGACCTGCGGTTAGATGCCTTCGAGCTCAGGCCGATAAAGAGACGTACCCCAAAAACATGCAGGAGGCTCTTTTGAATCAGAAAAATCTTTCTATATTAGAAGGAATAGTCGAGGACATCGTAATAGATGACAATGCTAAGAAAGTAAAAGGTGTAGTACTTTCTTCTGGGATGATGATAGAATGTGATTCTTTGATACTGACGACGGGGACTTATTTAAAAAGTGAAATATTGCGTGGGAGTGAGAAGATACCTGAAGGACCACACGGCGAGAAGAGATCCGACAATTTATCAGATAGACTTAGAGAGTTAGGCTTTAAAATCATACGTCTTAAAACGGGAACGCCTCCGAGGATAGACGCAAAAACTGTGGACTATTCGAAGATGAAGGAAGAACTTGGAGACGACGTTCACTATTCTTTCAGTTTCGATAGTGAAAGCGATTATGACGTTTCAAAACAAGAGAAATGTTATCTCATATATACTAACGAAAAGACTCATCAGATTATTAGAGATAATCTATCTAAGTCTAGCATGTACGGCGGATATGTGAGTGGTGTTGGACCGAGATATTGCCCTAGTATAGAAGATAAAATCGTTAAATTTGCCGATAAGGAAAAACACATACTCTTCTTAGAACCGCAAAGTATGGATATCGAAAGCCAGTATTATGATGCATTATATCTTCAAGGTTTTTCTACTTCTATGCCTATAGATGTTCAAGATGAAATGGTACACAGTTTAGAAGGGTTAGAGAAAGCAAAGATTTTGGAATATGCGTACGCTATAGAATACGATGCAATCGATCCGTTGCAGATTAAGCCGTCTCTCGAATCTAAACATATCGAAAATCTCTTTACAGCTGGACAAATAAATGGGACAAGTGGATATGAAGAAGCCGCAGGTCAAGGAATCATCGCAGGCATAAACGCATCGAAAAAGCTCAAAGGAATAGAGCCATTAGTATTAAAAAGGAATGAGTCGTATATAGGTGTTTTAATAGATGACCTAGTGACTAAGGGTACAATAGAGCCATACAGAATGCTTACTTCAAGAGCGGAGTACAGGTTGATTTTGAGACATGATAATGCCGATTTGAGACTTAGAGATTACGGTTATCAAGCAGGTACTATCGATGAAGATCAAAAACGAAGATTAGATGAAAAAAGGGCGAGCATGTCGAGATTAAATGAATTGATCAGAGTAACAAAGATTAAGAAAGATTTATTAGAAAAACATTTACGTAATGCCTCTTCTTGTTCTCTATATGACTTAATAAAAAGACCAGAGATAGATTCTTCGATATTAAAACAAATATATCCAGAATTAGAAAGTTTTGATAAGGACGTTTTAGAAGAAGTTATAATCGAAACAAAATATGAGGGATACATAGTAAAAACTTATAAAGACGCGGAGAAACTTTTGAAGTTAGAAAATAAACAAATTCCGTATGATATCGACTATGCGAAGGTTAAAAATCTAGCGAGTGAAGCAAGACAAAAATTAGAAGCAGTAAGACCAGTGACTATCGCCCAAGCCAGTAGAATAAGTGGGGTTAATCCAGCAGATATAGAAATTTTGGCAGTCTATTTGAAGAAGGAGTATGGGAAGAGATGAGTGAACAAGATTTTATTTTCGAATTATCCAAAATCGGAGTTGAGGTTTCAGAAGAGCAGCTGGTTAAATTTTCGGAGTATGCAAATTTTCTCTTGGAATATAATCAGCATACAAATTTGACTGCTATTCGAACTTTAGAAGAGGTCTATTTAAAGCATTTTTATGATTCTCTTTTGGGTGCGAAGTATTTTGATTTTGAAGGAAAGTCTTTATTAGATATAGGAAGTGGAGCAGGGTTTCCTGGTGTCCCTTTAAAAATTTGCTTTCCCAGTTTGGAACTTACCGTGTTGGATTCTAATGGAAAAAAAACAAAATTTTTAGAGGATCTTAAAAACGTCTTAGATTTAGATTTTACTGTCATAAACGATAGGGCAGAAAAATATATTTTAACTAAGAGAGAATCGTTCGATGTAGTGACGTCGCGAGCTGTGACGGCTATGCCTGTTCTCTCTGAACTCTCCATTCCTTTTGTCAAAGTGGGCGGATACTTCTTGCCTTATAAAGGAAAATTAAGCGATGATTTAGAACAAGGAGAGTATGCAATAAAAATTCTAGGAGGAACTCTCGAGCGCGTGGAAGAGTGCACACTTCCTTATGAGGGTTCCACTAGAACATTTGTTTTTGTAAATAAAAAGTGTAAAACCGATGAAGAGTTTCCTAGGGTATTTGATAAAATAAATAAAAAACCGTTGCAAAAAAAGTGATAATCAAGTAAACTTGTATTATGGATAAAAAGAATAAGTAAAGGGGCTACGCGCGATGAATGAGCAAGTTCAAGAAATATTTATCGAAGATATAATACCTAATAGATTTCAACCTCGACTTACTTTCGATGAGAAAGCGTTACAAGAATTGTCGGATTCTATCAAAGTACACGGGGTAATACAGCCTCTAGTTTTGAGAAAAGTTGGTAATAAGTACGAGATAATCGCAGGAGAAAGGCGTTATAAAGCCTCCTGTATGGCAGGTTTAAAGAAGGTTCCTGCGATCGTACGCGAAATGACTGATAACGAAAGTGCAGAAGTAGCCTTGATAGAAAATGTACAAAGGAAGAATCTGTCGAGCATCGAAGAGGCTCAAAGTTATAGGAATCTTTTAGATAGAGGATATTTGACTCAAGAGGAGTTGGCTCAAAAATTGGGTGTTTCTCAGTCGACTATAGCTAATAAAATGAGACTTTTGAATCTCTGTGATGAAGTTCAAAATGCTCTTTTGAATGAACAGATTAGTGAAAGACATGCCCGAAGTTTGTTACAGCTTTCTAATCCCGACAATCAAAAGAACATGTTGAACAGGATCATAAAGGAAAGATTGACAGTCAAACAATTAGATATGGAGATTAAAAAACTGTTGCAGGGAAGTACAGCGGGTGCAGAGGACAATTCAAGTGGAGAACACGGAGGAAGAGAAATGATACCTAATACACAAGAAAATTCTGTTGGAGATATGTCCGTAGATTCGGTTTTGGGACAGAACGGAATGCCTAATAAAAACTTCTTAGGCATCTCTTTAGAACCACCTACGGATTTAGAGACGAGCGCTCCAAATTTGAGTATCGGTTTAGAAGATACGATTCCGCCTGCTAGCTTTAATCCGTTTAGTGGGCCGACGACGACGAATTTTGGTGAAACAATGCCGGGAGTTCCACCTGTATTTGAAAGCGATAATAAGTTAAACACAGAAGAAGCGATCGAGACTTTCGACATGTTTGGTGACGTCGTAAGTCCACTTCCTAGTGCTCCTTCGATGGAGCCTTCTATAAATCCTTTTGGCGGTCCAAGCATGACACAAGAGATATCAGGAGGGGAAATCGTTAAGAAAAGTATCGGCGATCAAGTCAACACGATTAGAGATAGTGTAAGGTCTGTCGAGTCTAATGGATACAAAGTCGAGATGGAGGAATACGATTTCGAAGATATGTATCAGATAATACTTAAAATTAAGAAATGATTATACTAAACTATAAAAATGTGTTAGAATTTTTATAGTTTTTTTGTGAGGCATTATATGAAAAAGATAATTTTTTTAGATTTTGATGGAGTATTAAATTGCACTCAATCTTTTAGAGATAATAATGATGATAGGATTTTCTATGGAAGAAGAAGTTCGATGTCTTTAGATATGTTGATGAGATCGGCTGTAACTCATTATGATTTCGATAGAATTCAGTTGTTGAAAAGTATAGCTTTTTCCACAGGCGCAGAAATAGTTTGTATGAGTGCAGAGGTTAGGTCGCGTCATTATCCTTTAGTGGAAGAATATTTGGTAAGGAGCGGACTTCCCATAGTTGGTTCTATCAGCAATGAATATGGTAGAGCGGTCGCGATTCAGTCTTATATTTTAGACCATGATGTCGATAGATTTGTAGTTTTAGACGACGAATTATTTGCTGGTTATGAGGATTTTTTGGATTTTGTGGTAAAGACAGATTATTATAATGGCGGTCTAACTCAGGAAATCGCCGAAGAGGCTGTGATGGTTTTAGGGCCAAAAAAAACGTATCGGTAAAAAATTGATACGTTTTTTAGTCTGTAATATAAACGGAAGGCTCTGTACCTTTTACAAAATAGAACAGTGAATTTTTCCCATTAGTTACAAAGTCTCCCGAGATGGGGTGAAGCGGAATGCTTACTATATTAGTCGGTTTTTCATACCAGGTTTCTTCTACGTCTTTTAAACATTCTTCCATGGCATCTGCCCAGATATTTTTGGTGATTTTTGCAAAGCCCGTAGTAGGAGCATTTTGATCGTCACCAGTCCATATCATCATGAGGGCGTCTGGGTTATATCCAACAACCCAATGGTCGTTGTCTGTCGTACCTGTTTTTAAAGAATACTTTTTAGTTAGTCTGCCTTTTAAGCTTACTGCAGTAGGACTGTTATAATCTATGAAATTTGAATTATAGGCATTTGTGAGCATTTCGTTTATTATGTATACGTTATTATAATTCAGAACGAGTTCATCTCTATCCTTAAATTCATATAATAAGTTTCCGTTCATGTCTTCGACTCGGCGGATCAAGTGGATATCTTTTGAGTATCCACCACTTGCCAGAGCTACATATGCTGTCGCATAATCTAACATATTTAATTCTATTGCACCTAGAGCAAGAGATGGTACTGGCTGTGTTTTTTCTTTTAATCCGAAGGTTTTGAGAGTATCGACGAGCGTCTCTTCGCCAAGGAATAAGTGAGTCTTGACGGCATATACATTGTCAGAATAGGCAAGTGCCGCGGCCATAGTGATCATTTTTCCTCCGTATATATTGTTGTAATTGCTAGGAGTATATGTGTTATTATTCGAAAGGTTGAAGGTGGTAGCTTCACTTCTAAAAGTTGATGACATAGTTAGTCCATTGTTTAAGGCGGCATAGTACAGGAACGGCTTTATAGTAGAACCTACTTGTCTTTTTGATTGGGTAACGCGGTTAAATTGACTTTGACTATAATTTTTTCCTCCGATTAAGGCGTTTACTGCTCCTGATTTTGGATCGACATAGATAGCCGCTACCTGAGTATTGTCGTCTGGCATATTATTTTTTACTGATGATTCTAATGCTTTCTGTTTTTCTAAGTCTAAGGCAGTATATATTTTTAATCCTCCGGCTTCGATCAATGAATTTGGTATGCTCGAGATATTTTGAAGTTCTGAAATGACAGCATCTTGATAATACATAAGAGTGTCTAAATTATTCTTGTCTCTCTTTGCATAAATATCTAGTTTCTCTTTATACATATTATTATAATCATCCCAAGTTATGTATCCGTTGTTAACCATCGTTTCGGCTACTATTTTAGCTCTTTTTTCGGCTCGCTCATAACTAGAGACCGGATTATAGTTCCCAGGGCTTCTCGGGATACCTGCTAACATGCAAGCTTCTTCGAGCGTTAAATCTTTGGCATCCTTATTAAAATAATATCTAGAAGCATTTTGGATGCCATAATTTCCTTGTCCATAGTCTATCGTGTTAAGATAGCCTTCGAGAATATCTTCTTTGGAATAATGTACTTCTAATTCTAAAGTAAGAAAGGCTTCTTCGATCTTTCGAGACCATTTTTTGTCAAAAGTAAGATACATGTTTTTAACGTACTGTTGGCTTATGGTCGAGGCACCTTCGATTAGACTTTTATTTTTTATATTGTTAATAACGGCATGTGCTATTCTTATATAATCGAATCCTTGGTGTTTATAGAAATTTTTATCTTCGACACTTACAGTAGCGTCTTTTAAGTTGTCGCTTATATCTTCGAGGTTTACCCATTCTCTTGAACTCGATCCTTGGTATACTAAATCATTATTATTGTCATATATAAAGAATTTACCATTCGTACGTATGGTTAACTTAGGCGACAAAAAGGCGTATAGGTATAAACCTCCTATAGTCAATATACCTGCAATAAATAAAATAAGAAATACCTTAAAACTGTCGATCAGTAATTTTTTTGTATTAATTTTTTTTATGATTCATCACATTCTTTCAATCTTATTATGAGAAAATAATTAGAAAGTATGATGTTCAATTGAAAAACTTTATTTAATTACGATGCAACGATTTCTAGGGTATCATAAATTTAAAAAAATCATGCGTATCTTTTGACTATATAAGCTGGATTAGATGTTGATATGACGTCTATCAAAGGTCTTCTTGCATAAGTTTTGATAAATATGTCAAAATAATTTTTATATTTTCGAGTTTTGTAACTCAGGTGTAACTTTGGTATCATATATTTATCTTGTAAAACGAAAGGAGCTACTTTATGGAAATTTTAAAAGTGGAAAACTTGTCTAAGGTATATGGAAAAGGAGACGCTAAGGTAATTGCACTCGACAACGTTTCTTTTTCGGTAGAAAAAGGAGAATTCGTCGCGATAGTCGGAGCGAGTGGATCTGGTAAATCGACTTTACTACATCTGATAGGAGGCGTGGATAGACCTACGAGTGGAAAAGTCTATATAGATGGAAAAGATATATATTCGTTCGACGACGATAAGTTAGCAATTTTTAGGAGAAGACAGGTCGGACTCATCTATCAATTTTATAATTTGATTCCTATTTTGACGGTTGAGGAGAACATCGCCTTGCCGATGAATTTAGATAATCGTAAGGTAGATAAAAAGCAAATGGATACTCTTGTCGAGTTATTAGGATTAGGTGAACGTAGAACTCATTTGCCTAATGAACTTTCCGGTGGTCAGCAACAGAGAACATCGATCGGTAGAGCTTTAATTACTAATCCTGCGATCATTTTAGCTGATGAGCCGACGGGAAATCTGGATTCTAAATCTAGCGACGAGATAGTTGAACTTTTGAGAAAGTCTAACAAAGATTATAAACAAACTATCGTAATGATCACGCACAATATGGAGATTGCAAAATGTGCAGATAGGATAATCGAGTTAGAAGATGGTAAGATCGTGAGGGAGTAATCATAATGAACATATTAAAGAAATTGACTGCCAAAAATCTTTCTCTCAATAAAAAAAGAGCTGTCGGAACAGTCATAGGTATAATTCTATCAGTCGCGTTGATATGTGCCGTCGCGGGAATGTTCGTAAGTTTTCATGCAACTTTAATAGAGAATGCGAAGAATGAAAATGGATATTATCATTTAGTTTTAGAAGGCATAAACACTAAGAAATATGAGTCGCTGAAACTCAACAAAGACATTCGAGACATTTATAAATTATATAGTTTAGGTCATTCTGAATTTTCTTTGAAAGAGGATGAATCAGTTGGACTTTTGCAGGTCTACTCTGCGTCTGAAAACGATTTAGATGAGCTAAAATTTCAGTTGTTGGATGGGGCTTATCCAAAAGATGAGACAGAAATCGTATTGAGTAAACTTTTTATAGAAAACAACAATTATAAAATTGGCGATACGATAGAGTTATCTGTAGGTACACGAAAAAACTACGATGGATCTAAATTATATGATCGTATTCCTTTTGATCCAGAAAACGAGGATTTGGAAAATCCTATAAAGAAAACATATAAAATCGTAGGGGTCATTTCTCGCGATAATTGGAAACGCGTTTACTATGGAGTAACTACAAACGAGACAAGCGACGTTTTAAAAGCTTATATCTCTCTAAAAAAACCTACTAATTATAAAGTAGATATTCCTGAAATCCTCGGGGTTACGACGATGGCGAATGTCTATGAAAGCGAAGACAGAGGAGATTTTTATTGCACGATGAACAACGAGTTATTGAGATGGGAAGCTTTGAGTTTTTCTGATTCAACTTTAAGCTCATTTTATGCAATAGGCGTAGTCGTCATAACGATCATAATAATAACTAGTGTCTTTTGTATTCGAAATTCGTTTGCTATTTCGACATTAGAAAAGATGAAGATGTATGGGATGCTCGCGAGTGTCGGAGCAACTAAGAGGCAGATTAAAAAAAGCGTCATCTACGAAGGTTTTATATTAGGCTTAATAGGTATCCCTATCGGAATATTGTCGGGAATCTTTGCAGACTTTGTCATTATTAAAGTAGTTAATATGATTTTAAACGGAGTTTTATTTCAATACATAGAAGGTTTCGTATTTAAGGTTTCCTTCGTCGCAATCGGAATTTCTGTAGTATTAGGAATAGTCACTATATATCTTTCTTCGATTTTCTCTGCTATTAAGGCTAGTAAGGTTAGCCCTATAGAAAATTTGAGAAACAGCAACGATATAAAAATTAAGTCGAAGAAGTTTAAAACGCCAGGAATTATATCTAGTCTTTTTAAGACTGGTGGAACTTTGGCTTATAAGAATTTGAAAAGAAGCAAGAAGAAGTATAGAACTACTGTAATTTCTTTGTCAGTAAGTATATTCGTGTTTATATCTTTGAACTCTTTTATTAGTGAAGCATTTAGGGAAAGTGGATACTATTATACGAATTATGATTATACGATGGAAATTTATAATTTATCGAATCTTACAAGCGAAGAGGTACAGCAGATTAAAGAACTGTCAGATTATAAAAACATTTATTTTACTTATGAAGCGACCGAATATCTCGATCTAATCGATAAGAATTATATTGAGTTTTATGAGGATGATGAAAATGAAAGCGTAGGGCCATATCTATTAGGAATTTTAGCTTTAGATGAGGCTTCATTCAAAGCTTATGCTGAGAAGTTACATCTATCATATGAAAGCGTCAAGGACAAAGGAATACTGTGTGATGAGTACGCGTATTATTCAGCTACTAAAGATGTCATGGTGAGAGCACGTAGGTATAAATATAATGAGGGTGATATAATACGGGGAACGACGAAAATCGACTCCATTGAAAATAATGTGACTTTTGAAGTCGGTGCTGTGACGACGGTCGGGCCTTATGGGTATGAAAGAACTATCTATGATGGCGGATATCTCATATTGAACAAAGATGAACATGAAAATTTGGAACTGTATTTAGATAAAATTTTGATCGATGTCGAAAATACAGAAAAAACAGCAAAAGAATTGAAAGCGATCAATCCTGATATGAGTTTCACTGATCTCAAGGAATACGCTCGAGAGGCAAAATCTATGATATTAGTAATAAGCATCTTTCTATATGGATTTATCGCTGTCATAAGTCTCATAGGAGTTACAAATATTTTTAATACGATCACGTCGAATATGGAACTTCGGAGTAAAGAATTTGCTATGCTTAAAAGTATCGGTATGACAAAGAAAGAATTTAATAGAATGGTTAACTTAGAGACGATATTTTATTCTACAAAATCGTTGTTCTACGGAACAGCATTAGGGTTATTAGGAGCAATCTTTATCCATAATGGGTTCTCTGTAAAGACTTTGACTAATTTTGTGATACCGTTCGAAGCGATAGGTATTTCAGTATTGTTTGTATTTATAATCGTAAGTTTAATCATGAAATATTCAATTAGAAAAATAAATAAACTGAATACGATCGAGACGATAAGAAACGAGAACATATAAATGTGTTCTTTTTTCTCTTTGACGAAAGTTTTAATAATTTGATAAAATGGGAGTTGAGGCGAAGAAAAATGAAAATATTTTTAATAGAAGATAATGCAAGTATAATAAGAGGTTTAGAGTACTCGTTTTTAAAAAATGGCTTCGCGATCGAGAGTAGACAAAGTATTTGCGATGCAAGAGAGTATTTGAGTATATCAAAGCCTGATTTGATCGTATTGGATATAACTCTACCTGATGGGAATGGTTTAGTTTTATATGAAAATACTATAAAAAGATTAGAAATACCAACGATATTTTTGACGGCAGTAGACGATGAAGAAACAGTTGTAAAGGGTTTGGATATCGGCGCAGAAGATTATATAACTAAGCCTTTTTCGACTAAAGAATTGTTAGCAAGAGTCAACAGAATTTTGTCGAGAAATAAAAAAGATAAGATTATAAGGATCGAAGATATAGAGTATGATACTGAGAAAATGACAGTTTTTAAAAACGGAAAAGCGATCGAATTTACTAGTTTGGAATTGAAACTTTTAAACGTTTTTTTTCAGAATGTCGGGATCGTCATCACTAGAGAAACGATATTGAGTAAAATATGGGAATGGACGGGTAACGATGTCGATGACCATACTGTAACGGTTTATATAAAAAGAATAAGAGAGAAATTAGGGTCTGACATCATCAAAACTTTGAAAGGAATAGGGTATAGGCTCGATGGAAAATAAAGAGATTTTTAAGAAGTTTTTTTTAGCAAGTGTTGCAGTTATCATTTTTTTAACACTCGGTTTTTTATTAGTCAATAAGTATTACTCTTTCCAAACTCAGAAAATAATGAATGGAAAAATAGCATCGATCTTAGCCGAAGTAAAGGCCGAATATCCAGCAGTAAAGGATCACGAGATAATCGAAATATTAAAGAGTGAAAGAGACGAATTGAATATTCTACGCGAGTTTGGATATGATTTTGAGAAGGATAGTTTTATTCTCAGGTTGAATATAAACAATACTCGGATGTGCATCGTGGAGTTTTGTCTAATATTTTGCTCAGCCGGAGTTTTAATTTTAATTTTGTTCTTGTATAACAGAAAAGTTGGGAGAGCAGTAAAAGATTTAATCGATCTCGTAGATAAAATTAACCACAAAAATTATGAATTGGAACTCGAAACATATACTGAAGATGAATTATCTGTCTTGAGAAGCGAAATTTATAAAACGACTCTCATGCTTAAGGAAGTAGCAGAAAACTCTAAAAAAGATAAACTCAAGTTGAAAGATTCTCTCGCCGACATATCGCATCAATTAAAAACGCCTTTGACATCGATAATGATTATGTTAGACGCCATAATTGACGATTCTGAAATGGAACCGAGCATTCGTGAAAAGTTTATTATCGATATTAAAAGGGAGATACAAAACATCAACTTTTTGGTTCAAAATCTTTTAAAGTTGTCAAAGTTTGATGTCAGTGCAGTAAAATTTATTAAGGAGAAAGTTTCTTTGAAAATGATCGTGGGGGAGGCTATAAAAAATGTTGCATCTTTGTGCGATTTGAAAAGCGTCAATATCGAAGTTGTTGAAAATTCGAATGTGGATGTTTTTGTCGATATGAAATGGCAAGTTGAAGCACTGACGAATATTTTAAAAAATTGTGTCGAGTATTCTTTCGAAAACGGAGAGATAAGGATCTCTTTTGAAGAAAATAAAATGTATTCTTCTATAATTATCGAAGACCATGGTAAGGGGATAGATAAAGATGATCTTACACATATATTCGAAAGATTTTACAAGGGACGAAATTCGTCGAAGGACAGTGTAGGAATAGGGTTAGCACTTTCTAAAAGTATCGTGGAGCACGACGGAGGTCGTATCATCGTCGAATCTAAAGTAGATAAAGGCACTAAATTTAAAATAAAGTATGAAAGAATCAATAAAAACTTGTAATATGATTTTCTTTTCTATATAATATGGTCGGATGAGATATTATGAAGAGATGTGTCAAATTTTCTTTTTGGAATTCTGATGTTTTAATGATCGACGAAATGGTAGAGTTTGTAATTTTGAATGATTATTATGTTTTTAAATGTAACGGTTCGACTTTTAAATTTTATTTGAGTGAAGAAAAGTTTCATTTTATTAAAGATAGTAAAGACGAGGTTTTTGAAATATTTAAGAATTCGGATTTTCAAGAGTGCGTAGTTACACTTTTAAGCGAAAAAGTGTCTTTCGATATAAAAATTTTAGATTTAGAATATAAAAAAGAGGATAAAAAATATATTATAAAATATAATATTGAGAGTGATGCAGAAGAAGATGTCCCTAAGACGAAAATCATTATTTTGGATTTCATTAACAAAAGCAGTTGACAAGTATTATATAATGTGTAATAATTTTTTACGAGAAATTTAGTATGCCTGTTTCTCTGGCCAAAATATGGCATATAATAATCTGAATATATGGAGGAATGTTTCATGAAAAAAATTGAAATTAGTGCAGAAGAGTTGGAAATGATGAACTATAATGATGTTGCTCATATAGTTTTAGAATCGCAGGGTAAAAAGATGAAACTCGTCGATTTATTCAATGAAGTTGGAAAGACGATGGGACTTGAGCCTGAAGAATATCAATCTCACATTGCCGACTTCTTTGAACTACTCAGTACGGACAAAAGGTTCATCATGTTGGATGATGGTTATTGGGATTTAAAGATCAAACATAATAAAGGTATGGAAACTTTCGAAGACGATGATGACGACGATGAGCTCGTCTTAGAAGAAGAAACTAACGAAGAAAGTGACGAGGATTTCGATACAAACGTCAAAGATGGAGATGACGATGTCGATGATGACGACCTTTCGGACTTGGTTATCGTAGATGATTTAGAAGACGAAGCGAACTTATAGGAGTGGCTATTATGGATGAAAGACTTAAAATAATTAAAGATAAATATGTTGAATTGGAAGCAGAACTTGCTAAACCGGATGTTTTAAGCGACTTTCAAAAATTAAGAAATTTATCAAAACAGAAAAGCGACCTTTCTCTCATCGTAGATAAGTATGACGAATATAAGAAGTATTGCTCTGATCTAGAAGAGTTATATGGTATGAAAAATGATCCAGAGATGGCTGAAATGATCAAAGACGAGATAGATTCTCTAGAGTCTAAGAAAGAGACATCCTACCATGAATTAGAACTTCTCTTGATACCAAAAGATGAAAATGATGGAAAGAATATCATCATGGAGATTCGAGGCGCAGCTGGTGGAGATGAAGCAAATATATTCGCTGGAGATCTTTTTAGAATGTATTCTTACTATGCAGATAAGCAAGGGTGGAAGATAGAAGTAGTTCATTCGGTCGACGGGACAAGTGGAGGATTTTCGCAAATCGAGTGTATGATCAAAGGTGAAAGCGTCTACTCGAAATTAAAGTATGAAAGTGGTTCACACAGAGTACAGAGAATACCTGCTACAGAGACGCAGGGACGAGTACATACGTCGACGGCAACAGTACTAGTTATGCCGGAAGTGGAAGATGTCAATATAGAGATCAAGGAATCTGATATAAAGATGGACGTCTATCATTCAAGTGGAGCAGGTGGGCAGTCAGTAAATACTAGTAATTCTGCAGTCAGATTAACTTATGTTCCGACAGGCTTAGCAGTAACTTGTCAAACTGAGAGAAGTCAAGTTCAAAATAGGGAACAGGCAATGAAACTTTTGAAAATTAAACTTCAAGATGAAATAACTAGGAAACAGGAATTGGAAATGGGCCAGGAAAGAAAGTCTAAAGTCGGAACTGGTGACCGTTCAGAAAAGATAAGGACGTATAATTATCCGCAGAATAGAGTGACCGACCATCGTATCAATTACTCTATCATGGATTTAGAAAAAGTTATGGATGGCTACTTGGATCCGATCGTCGAGGCATTAATTACCGAAGATCAGAGATTAAAACTAGAAGGTACGAAGCTAGATGCTTGATAAACCAGATAATATTACAGAATTAGATTATAAACTTCTTAAAGATAAATATGGCAAAAACGATTTGGAAAAAGTCCTCGAGAAGATCGCTAAGGATTATCCTGTTCAGTATGCGATTGGGGATGTAGATTTTTTAAAAAGCAAGATTTTGGTCGATGAAAGAGTTTTGATTCCTCGATTTGAAACTGAATTGCTCGCGAAGAAAACGATCGATTATGTAAAAAAGAATGGTCTTGAAAGATCTGACATATTGGATATATGTACGGGAAGTGGCTGTATTGCAATTTCGATGCAAAGCGCCTTTCCTCAAGCGAAGGTAACTGCGGTGGATATAAGTAAAGATGCTATAGAGTTGGCAAAGGAGAACGCCGAGTTAAACGAAGTGTCGATCAATTTTATAGTCGACGACATTTTAAAGGGATTTACAGGATCTGATAAATACTCTGTAATAGTAAGTAATCCGCCTTATGTAAGACTGGATGAAGAAGTGAGTGCTAATACTAAATTTGAACCGAGCATAGCCTTATATCCAGGAGAGGATGATCTTTTATTCTATAGAGTCATTCTCGAAAGAAGTAAGCGAATACTTCAAAATAAAAGTATAATCGCTTTTGAAATAGGATCGCAACAAGGTGACGAGGTATGTTCTTTAGCCAAAAATGTCTATCCGAGCTCGCGAGTGGTTTTAGAAAGAGATTATGCCGGGCTTGACAGATTTGTGTTCGTTTTTAATAATTGTGAATAAAATGTTTTTTAAAACACCATTAAGTATATGAAAGGTGTTTTTTAAATGAAAAAATTAATCGTTTTAATAGTTATAGCTTTTGGAGTAAATTTACTTGCGAATTCAAATGAATACGTAGAAATACCGTCTTCATCTATACGTATGAGAGTGATTGCAAATTCTAACGACGAAAGCGATCAATCGGATAAAAAAGTAGTAAAATCTATAATCGAGGAAAAGTTATATGAATTGGTAAAATCCTCAAGCAGCTACGATTCGATTGATGAGGCTATCGAGAATAATATAAACCTTTTAGATGAATCGATAAAGAAAGTTATCGATGATAAAAAGATGAATATTAAATTTTCTTCTTCTTATGGCATGAACTATTTTCCAGAGAAAGAGTATAAGGGGTTGACTTATAAAGCTGGAAATTATAAGTCGTACGTAGTGACTTTAGGAGAGGGAGAGGGAGAAAACTGGTGGTGTGTTCTTTATCCTCCTCTATGTATGATAGATGAAAATGTCGATGACTATGAATATCATTATTTAATAAAAGACGCTCTCGAAAAATATAATTAATCGGTGAGATATATGAATATTATGTTCATTCTTTTAATAGCTGTTTCTCTAAGTATGGATGCTTTTAGTCTTGCATTATCGATCGGAACAACCTCTTTAGAAGCGAAAACTAGTTTGTTTCTGTCTTCTGTCGTGGGGATATTCCATTTTTTCATGCCTATAATAGGATCTTTTTGCGGTTTTATGTTTATTACGCACCTTCATATCGATGCGCATTTTCTTTCAAGTGTAATCTTCCTATATATCGCGATTTTAATGTTCAAAGACTATAAGGAAGGCGAAAGTGATACTTTTAAGTTATCTTTAGTCGGCATAGTCATCTTTGCTTTCGGCGTAAGTTTAGATAGTTTTGGTGTAGGGTTCGCCTTAAATTCTCTTGACTCGTCGAAATTCATAGCGCCATTTGTGTTTACTATAGTCAGTTTTCTGTTTACTTTTGCAGGATTAACTTTGGGAAAAAAGTTGAATTCTTTAATTGGAACTTATTCCATTTTATTTGGAGCATCGATCATGACAATGCTAGCTATTTTGAATTTTATTAATTTTGTTGGGCATTAGGGTACTTAAAATACTGTCAATTTTATTATAATCTGTTGACTTTATCTTTTAAGTAGCATATAGTTTAATTAGTGATTTATATGAAGAAGATAATGATAAACGGCGGTAAGACTTTAAGTGGAACCATAAATATAAGCGGTGCAAAAAATAGTGTCGTGGCGTTGATTCCGGCGGCAATATTAACAGATGGGGTTGTTAAAATTTATAATACACCACATTTGACTGATACAGAGAACCTTAGAAGGATTATCGAGCTTCTAGGCGGACAGATAGAGTTTGGTCGTGGCGAATTGAAGATCGATGGAAAAAATGTCAAAAATTGTGTCATTCCGGCGGATCTATCGAATCAGTTAAGGGCGTCTTATTATTTCATGGGAGCTTTATTGGGTAGATTTCGCCGAGTTGATATATATTTTCCTGGAGGATGTAAAATTGGTGCTAGACCGATCGATTTGCATTTAAAGGCATTCAAGAAAATGGGCGCTACAATAGTTCGCGACGGGGATAAATATACTTTAGTTGCAGAAAGACTCCACGGAGCAAAGATATATTTAGATGTTGCGAGTGTAGGTGCGACAGTAAACATCCTTTTGGCTGCGAGTTTGGCAAGTGGGGAGACGATAATAGAGAATGCTGCTAAGGAGCCTGAGATTATCAACATCGTATCTTTATTGAATAATATGGGCGCAAGAATATCTGGTGCTGGAACGGATAAGATCGTGATTATAGGCGTGGATAAATTACATGGTGCAACGATCGAGACGATCCCTGATAGAATAGAAGCTGGTACTTATATGATGATAGGTGCACTGGTGGGACATGATTTTAAAGTTGACAATCTAATTCCTGAACATTTGGACACTTTGATATCGAAGATGAGAGATATGGGGGTGGACTTTAAATTAGATCACGATTCTATCGTATTGAATCGAGTAGATCAGTTTGAACCAGTCGATATTAAAACGCTGGTATATCCAGGCTTTCCTACTGATTTAGGTCAACCGATGGCAGTTTTATTGACTCAAGCGAACGGATCGTCGAAATTTGTCGAGACGATTTATGAAAGAAGAGGCGGACATTTTCCTGAGCTAGTGAAGATGGGTGCGGATATAGAATTTACTAATACTAAAGCAAAATTCAAAGGACCGAGCAAATTAAAAGGTTGCGATGTTTCTGCAAGTGATTTGAGAGCCGGTGCAGCGTTGATAATCGCGGGCTTACTTGCAGAAGGAACTACAAAAATATCTAACATCGAGCATATCCTCAGGGGATATGAAGACTTGGTCGAAAAACTTTCAAGTGTCGGGGCAGATATAAAGATCGTCGAAGAAAATTGAAACAGAAAAACTTTGTGAAAATTTGAGTTTAGGTAAAAAAATAACTTGACAGAAAAAATCAGAGAATGTGGAAAAC
>CASRZA010000001.1 GCA_949439935.1 uncultured Bacilli bacterium | reverse complement strand
TAGTTATTCCAATCTCCAAATTTTCCTATTTTTTTAGAAAATACCTAAACTCAAAGTAAATATATTTTGTAAATAAACTTAATAGATGCTATAATTATGGTGAGATGATAGTTGATGGCTAATTTTATATCGAATATAATGAACAAAAGGAAAGCGAAAGATAAGTCTTTAGGATGGATCTACAATTATTTAGATAGAAGTATTTTAGAAGCCGAACTTTTTAGGAGAAAAGATAATCGTGAAGAAGTACAGGAGTTTTTAAAGGAAATCTTTTTAACACAACCACATTCTGTAGAACTAGTAGAAAAAATATCTGGCTTTTTAGGAGTCACTCCTATGGAGGTGCTCGAATGGGACTCATTTAGGCTTTATTCTGATGATATTTCGGAGAGGTTTTTACTTGGAGATTGTTCTTGGCTGAGCTTTAAAAATTTGCCGACTAGAGTATCTAGTGAATTTCTTTTGAAATCTTTGATGGTCAATGAACAATTTTATGATTATCCGAAGATTGTTGAACGTTTGAACGACGAGTGTAAGAGTAAATTGTTTTCGTATACGTCCATCGACCTGACTAAATTTCCAAAAAAAGTTAACTTAAAAAGGATGTTACCCGATTCTCATTATGGTTCGTCTTATAGCCTAGTTTCTATGACTCTTAAAAATCTCATAAATAGTCTAATTGACAATTGCGATTATGAGAGTGTCATGATTTTAATCGAGCAATTTTATCCTGCTGTTTATGATTTTGAAGACAGATGTATTGAACGTATGAGTGGCGATTCGAGAACACAAGTGATGGAATTTATCGATGGGTTTCCAAAACCTTATTTGAACGAAGTTATTCTGAGTGTTTATTTCGAAATGCTTTTGGTAAAAAAAGACTATAAAACGTTGGAAGAAATGATGAATGGTAATAATGGTATTTGGGCTTTTCAAAAAGCTTGCAACAGAAGAAAAAATTCTATGCCTTATGAAGAGTATTTAACGTTTGTAAATGCGTTGCCGGATTCTTTTATAAAATATGCCGTTTTGTGTGAAAATAGCGATATTCAGGAATACTCTGTCTTTATGAGACATCCTATCGTTTCTAGATTAAGCTTTAGTGAGTATGCAGGTTGTGTTTTTAATATCAAAAAAATTGACGATGGACTTTTGTTCGACTTGGACAATGAGAATAATGAAAAATTTAAAAATTGGAAACTAGAGGGATGGCTTCAACATAGGTATTTGTTAGATGGCATTTTTTATAAGGGCTTATTCGAGGAAAAAAGTAAAGAAGAACTTTTGGATTATGTAAAAACTTTAGAATTTGAAGATTTAAGTCATTTTGAATATCTTCCTTCACTTTTATTTGAAAAGTACGATTCTAATCTTTCTTTGGCAATGGATTTAACGAATAAAATAAGTTGGAAGTCTTCTACGCTTTCTAGAGAACTTTTGATAATCCTATGTGATAAACTCTTTAGTGAAAAGGATTTTGAAACGATTCGCTTTATCTTAAGACAAGGATATTCTTATATTTTAAGTGATTTTTGTGATAGAAAAGAATCGGAATTGTCGATTAGAGAATTTTTTGACATGTTGTATTCTTTTCCTCCCGATATATTTGAAAAGTATAGCTATAGAGTATATACGGTCGAAGAGTCGAGAATTTTGGTTAGGCATCCGTTAAGAAAAAGGTTAAATTTTTTCAATTATACTGGCCTCGTGAAAAATCTTGAAGAGGAAGACTACGATGCTTTAATCGAGGAAAAAAATGAAGAATTTATCTTTTGGCTCGATGAGAGTTTGAAAAAAAGGAAATTGATTTTATCTTATAAATATTATAAACCCTACTTGAAAAGACTTAGCCTAGATGAGATTTTTGGTACTATCTTCTGGTTAGATGAGGAATCGTGCGAATTTTGGCGAGAAATTAAATTCCATCTTTTAAAATTGGAAGTTGAGAATCTTTCAAAGGAAACCCTTTTGCATGTAATCAGTTTAGGAAACGACATATTTGCAAGAATGAAAATATCGAGTTCGAGCGAAATATATAGTCAAGTATGTTACTTTTTCCGTCTATTGTTGAAGAGTTCTAATCCCATAAGCGATTTAGAAAAAGTCGAGAAAATATTCTTAAGAAACAATTTACCCTTTGTCGGGAAAATATATAAAGTATTCGAGCTAATGCATCCACATGTAGACGGCGATTTACCATCTTTTACGAGTCTCTCACAAAACGGGATACAAACTGTCATTTTTGCAGACTTATTGAAGGCTGCGCTCGGTTCAAATAATAGATCGCTGAAAGATTTCATATCAAATATTGAAAATGGAGAGCAGTTGTTTAATAAAATATTAAGCAAAGAAATTTCATATGACGCTTTATCCGTTGAAGATAAGAAAATTTTAGATATTTTTTGTGACCACTTAATAAGACTGTATTATAATACTCGAAAGGGAAAAGCGAGTTCAGAGAATATTTTTGGCAAAAACACAGTTGAAAACGTTCATAAACTAAAAGGCCTGTTTTCTAAGGATGGATCGCTAGACTATAGTCTTTCAGATAGAATAGTAAAGATGTTTTGCCATTTTAGTGGAGTCGATACTTTAGAAAGCGTCAAAAAATATATGCATGATAAGGTATACAGTGCAGATTGCCGTAATCGTGAAGCGTCGACGAAGGAATTAGTAATTAAAAAGGGAGACATGATTAAGGGACTCAATGATATAAATTATCTTTCTTATTTATTGCAAAATGGAGTCGTGGCAAAAGAGTTCTTGAATGACGCGGCAACGTCCGATTCAACTCCATTCGATACTGATGTTTCGATGGTTTTAGAAGATATGAACGGAGATATCGATATTTCGAAACTTATTGCCAAAGACTATGGACCTATTTGGATAGTACTTAAAAAAGATGACAGATTTATAGATACCTATCCTCAAGAACCTTTTTATAAAAAATGTGATTTTAGCAAATTGGAATTATTCCACAGATATGGACGAGAGGAAGAACATTGTGGCATAAGAACGGGCTTTTCTTCAAGCGAGATCGACAGTTTCTTAGTGCAAAGTTATGACCCGCGTATAGGATTGGAGATCGCTTTAAATGGTTTTTATATTCCTGTATTCAACATGAAAAGAAAGTTGGTTTTCTCTCCTACTGATTATGATTTATTGCGTTCTAAAATGGCTGGCTTATCATATTGTGGAGAAAATAATTATGAGTTTTCACAAAATTTAGATCGAGGTATCGACGAGGCAATATGTGGAGAAATCAAGGGTTATCAACACGAAGTCGCTAATAAGAGAAAATTGATCTATAGAGAAATAGGAGAAGTTTTAAGTGAATTTGGCTTAAGTGTCACCGATACCATAACTGGCAAGCTGGACAACAATAATGTGGAACTGTGTGAAACTGGTTCGTCTAGACGTGGTACTGGTATAGTGGGAGAAAATGACTTCGATTTCATGATGAGAATAGATAGGGCTATATTTGATTCGGCGCTTATGGATAAAATTAAATACAGACTATTAGAAAGATTTAATAAAACAAATAGCTCTAATGAAATTACAGGCGATGGAGATTTTAGGTTGACTGGTGTACAATTGGGCGATACACCATTGGATATCGATATAACTTTTGTTAGAAAGACTAATAAGATCAATTATTCCACCGACATGTGCGTCGAAGATAGGCTTGAAACGATACGAAAAAAGGATGAAGAAAAGTATTATGCTGTACTTGCTAATATAGTAATGGCAAAGAAATTATTAAAAGGAGCCAAAGTTTATAAATCGGCAAGAAGTGCGAAGCCACAGGGCGGTCTCGGAGGTGTCGGAGTCGAGAATTGGATTCTTCAAAATGGTGGTTCATTGTATGAAGCTGCCCTGTCTTTTATTGAAGCATCTAAGGATATGTCGTTTTACGAATTTAAAAATGCATACCCTATTTGGGATTTTGGAGAAAACCACTTAGGTGTACAGAAATCTTCATATTTACATGATAATTTTGTAGATAATATGAGTGAAGAAGGATACCGTAAAATGAAAAAAGTTTTAGGGGAATATGTTTTAACCTTGGAAAATAGTCATTTAAATAGTCAAGATGGAATTAATATTTAAAAAAAATAGACTTAAAGTCTACATCATATTGTTTCGCATGACTATTTCGGCTGCTTTTTCAGCCAACATGTCTTGCATGGCGAAGTGAAGAAACTCGATCATTACTGGTGGAACTTCTTCTTTTTTTTCGCCCTGATTTATGGCTTTTTCAACTTGTTCTGGCGTTAAACCACTTATGCTTGCTAAATCGAAGATAGCTGTTGGATTAGGTTTTATGAATTCTTTAAGTTCTTCTATCTGTGTCTCTTGCATGCTTTTTGCGTTTTTATCGTTTTGTTCTGTCATAGGTAATTCTTCCTTTCATCAATAGTATGCTCTAAAAATTTAGTATTATAAAAAATATTTTTCCTCCTGGTGAGGAAAAATATTTTTTATAGTTGTTTGCCATTAGGCGTTGCTTTCATGTCTCTAATCTGTTGTATAGCATTATAAAGACACGTGACACTTTGAGCTTCGCCACTTTTATTTTGGAATATGTTGGCGATCTCCACTGCTGAAATTCCGCTCAATTCTGCCAAGTCGAAAATAACTGTTGTATTAGGTTTGATAAATTCTATAATTTCCTGCAATTTCTCTGGACTTATCTGCGTCTGAGATTTTCTCTTTTTGACGGTTTGCATCGCATTATGTATCGCTATTACTTTCGTAACTGGTATATTCTCCATATTTATTAGTATACTCAAATATTCTGGACTCTCGGCACATTCCTGAGCGATGGCTTCTAAATCGTTCGGATTTTGTTGTAGGTATTCTTTTACTTCGGCAATCTGTTGTTCTCTGAGGTCAGCTGCGTCTTTTCCTACTTGGCTTAAATAATTTCCATATCCTGTCATAATTATGGTTCCTTTCTATGTTCATATTTTTATTATACCACGAAAAAAGGAAATTGTGTATTTTATTTCCTATTTTGTCATTCTATATCTGTCTTTTGGATCTAAAACAGACTTTCTTATTCTTATAGCGTCTGGAGTTACTTCTACAAATTCGTCGTCTTCGATGAATTCTAGGGCTTCTTCGAGGGTAAACGTTCTAGGAGTAACAAGGTTTATCGCTTCATCAGCAGATTTACTTCTCGTGTTAGACATCTCTTTATTTTTACATGGGTTAACATTTAAATCGTTATCTCTGTTGTGGATACCGACGACCATACCTATATAGACATCTGTTTGGGGACCTACTATAAGCGTTCCTCTTTCTTGTAAGTTGAATAGAGAGTATCCCAGTGTTTTTCCTGTTTCCATACTTACCAATACGCCGTTTTTACGTGTTGTAAGTGCTCCTGCATAAGGCTTGTATTCGTCGAAACTTCTAATCATCGTTCCTTCGCCTTTCGTATTTGTGATAAAGGCACTTCTATATCCGATTAAACCTCTCGTAGGCGCTGAAAATTCCATGTGCGTAAAATTTTCAGAGTCGCTGTTCATGAGAAGTAGCAATCCTTTTCTTTCTTGCAAATCGCTTATGATCGTACTTGCGTAATCGTTCGGACAGTTGACTATAACAGTCTCAAACGGTTCACATTTTTGTCCATCCTTCTCTTCAAATAGGACCTGTGGTTTGCTGACGCATAGCTCATAGCCTTCTCTACGCATGTTTTCTAGTAAGATCGATAGATGCAATTCTCCGCGACCACTTACTTTGAAACCATCTGAACCAGTCATTTCTTCTACTTCAAGTCCGACGTTCGTTTCGAGTTCGCGAGTTAAACGTTCTCTTATGTGACGCGTCGTCAAGAATTTACCACTTTGTCCTGCGAATGGACCAGAGTTTACTAGGAAATTCATCGATAACGTAGGTCTTTCGATTTCGATCGGCGGTAAAGGATCTACTGTTCCATTTGAACATACTGTGTCTCCAATAGATATATGGGCACAGCCAGCGATCGTAACGATGTCTCCAAAGAAGGCTTCTGGCTTCTCTACTCTCCTTATACCTTCTTCAACGAAGAGCTTCGAGATTCTAAAAGTTGTGACTTCTCCGTCGTTTTTGACGAGCGTTACGGTTTCTCCATTTTTGATTTTACCTTTTGTTATTCTTCCTACTCCGAGTCTTCCGATATAGTCGTCATAGTCGAGATTTGAAATCTGCAATTGAAGCGGATCTTTCTCGTCACCTTTATATGGGTCGCACTGTTTTAGCACGGTTTCTAAAAGTGGTGCGATAGAATCTGATTCGTCTTCTAATGCTAGTTTAGCTATTCCATCTCTGGCTGTTCCATAAACTATAGGGAACTCAAGTTGTTCGTCTGTCGCGTTAAGTTCGCAGAATAAATCGAAAACCATGTCGACAACGGCTTCTGGTCTAGCATCTTTTTTATCGATTTTATTTATGAAGAGTATAGGTTTTAAGTTTTGTTCGAGAGCCTTCTTCAAGACAAATCTAGTTTGTGGCATAGGTCCCTCAGCGGCATCGACGATTAAAACTACTGTGTCGACAGTCCTTATGACACGTTCTACTTCGCTCGAAAAATCGGCGTGTCCAGGGGTATCTACGATATTAATTTTATAATCTTTATATTTTATCGAACAGTTTTTAGAGTAAATCGTTATTCCTCTTTCTCTTTCGATGTCGTTCGAATCCATTACACAGTCGACCACTGCTTCGTTTTCTCTAAAGACGCCATTTTGATTTAATAATGCATCTACAAGAGTGCTTTTTCCAGCATCGACGTGGGCAACTACTGCTATATTTATAATTTTGTCCATACTTATCCAACTTTCTTCGTACTTCGTACCTAGTAGATAATAATACAAAAGGCACAAAATATCAAGTTTTTTTGATATAGAAAAGGTTTTTTGGTATCTTTATTCTTTATTTTCGAGTGCTGTACCACAGTTGAAGCAGCGTTTTGCATTTAATCCGTTACCTGTTCCACAGTTTGGACATGGAGTTTTCGGTTTTTCTTCGATTCTTGGAGCTTCTTTCACTTTCATTATACTTTCATTAATTTCCATATCGTGTGTTTTAAATTCTTTGGGCTTAGAGTCATTATGTGTAGGTTGTTCACTAAACTTTTTTTCTTCTGTTGTTTGTCCCTCAAGTTTCTTATGTTTGAAAAAATATGCGACTTTATAAATTATAATAGGTAATAAGCAGATAGGACTAAAGAAACAAAGAATGATTCTCATGATTTAGATCATGCCAAACGTTGTAAAAAAGCACAATAGAAAAAACTGTTGAGCCGAGAAGTACAGCTGTTAAAAATCTTTTTGTGACTGTATTTTTGTCGAATCTTATTGAAATAAGTATTAAAATGTCTATTATCAACATTGTTGAATTAGATAAAAATCGTTCCTTCTATTGTAATTTTACCATAGAAGAAATTTTTGTGCACTTATATTTTAAAAAGTTTATGATATTCCATAGTGCTTTTCACTGTAATCGTAAAAAATCGGCAAATGAGGAGGATAGTAGGTTGTCAATATGAATATTGCTGATAGTAAGGCGAATCCTAAATAAGCCGGCATTTCGTGTTTCTGTGTGTTTTTTAGTAAACGTTCTCCAACAATGAAACTTATTAACGAAGATATGGCAAAGATTGTGATCGTCAAAAGGATGTTGTCTTTTGTTTTTAAAATATAAAGATATATCGGCGTAAAAATTACGTCTAAAAGTGTGATGCAGATGATTGCTTCGAGAAAACTGGTACATATGACATTTTTATCTCTGTAGAGAAACTGTTTATCGACTAAGGCTAAGACAAAGTATGATAGAAGTATCATTTTGTTATGTTCCCAAATGGACTCATTGACTGGGAAAAATAAGGCTGTTAATCCATTTGGAAACCAGTCGTATACACTGTGGAATAGTGTGCTTAATAAAAGGATAGCTAAGGTACTAAGGATTATTCTTTTTTTATTCATTCGTTTTTCTCCTTAAAAAAAGAAGCAGCTCATCAGTCTACTTCTTTGAGGTTATATATAGTTCCTTCTCTCGTATCGACGAGTTCTATGCCACGAGCCGCGAGCTCATTTCTTATTCCGTCCGCTTCTGTGAACTTGTGTTCTTCTTTAAATTCTGCACGTTTTTCGATCAGAGCCATGATTTCGTCGTGTTGAGGATGAAGTTCTCCTGCAAATTTACTTATCAAATCTAATCCTAGAACTTTGTCAAAACTTCTAATGAGTTTTAACTTGGTATATCCGTTTATGGTTTCGTCTTTAAGTAGATCGTAAAGAACAGTCAAAGCGTTTGCAGTGTTCAGATCGTCTTTTAAAGCTGTCATGAACTTTTCGTTATAATCGTTGAACGCTGAATCTTGAAAGTCTCCTTCTTCTTTTATCATAGAAATGCGATTTAGAAGTTTTAAGTACGCCGTTTCGCTAGACTTTAGGGAATCGAACGTAAATTCTAGAATCTTTCTGTAATGACTGTTTAGACACATATAACGGTACGACAGAGGGTTGAAGCCTTCTTCTTTTAAAGTTGAGACTGTGATTATGTTTCCTTGGCTCTTACTCATTTTGGCATCTTTGACGTTCAAATGTTGAGCATGAAACCAGTAATTACACCATTTATGTCCTAAGTAGCTTTCAGATTGAGCTATTTCGTTCGTGTGATGTGGAAAAATGTTGTCTATTCCTCCACAATGAATGTCTAGAAACTCACCTAAGTTTTTGATGCTTATACCTGTACATTCGATATGCCAACCTGGATAACCGACTCCAAAGGGACTATTCCACTTTAATTCTTGATCTTCGAATTTACTCTTCGTGAACCATAGGACGAAGTCTGCTTGATTTCTTTTTCCCGTGTCTTCTTCTACTCCTTCACGAACTCCTACGACCATCTCATCCGCTTTGTGGTTGGTTAGTTTATAATAGTCTTCGAGCTTTGTGATGTCGAAGTATATGTTACCATTAGATTCGTATGCATATCCTTTTTGTAAAAGAGTTAGAATGATTTCGATATAGAAATCGATATTTTCAGTAGCCTTCGAAATGACATCAGGTTTTCTGATATTGAGAGCTTTACAATCGTCAAAGAAGGCATCCGTGTAAAATTTGGCGATCTCTAAAACGGTTTTTTGTTCTTTTTGTGCACTGTCTACCATTTTGTCAGTTCCAGAGTCTGAGTCGCTTGTCAGATGTCCTACATCGGTGATATTCATCGCTCTTTGGACGTAGTATCCCATGTATTTTAAAGCTTTTTCTAATACATCTTCCGAGATGTATGTCCTTAGGTTTCCTATGTGGGCATAGTGATAAACAGTGGGACCACAAGTATACATTTTTACTACTTCGGGGGTATGAGGAATGAATTCCTCTATTTTATGAGTTAAAGTGTTGTATAACTCCATATCATTCACTTCCTTTTGTACTTAAAGTTTACCATAAATCGGTAGCTTTTTACTATACTTTTGTTAAAAGTTTATTTATTTTGTACTTATTTAATTCCTTTTGGACACCGCGGAGACCTTCTGTGTCAATTTTTGCTCTCTCTATAATTTCAGCAATATCTGATTTTGATAAAGTGATATTCGCCGATTCTCTTTTAATATATTTTCTAGCTGCGTCGACTTCTATTTTTTCCAGCTTTACCATCTTAGCGATGCGATCTTGGAAGTCTCTAGATAAAACTTCAGTGTCCATCTTGGACTCATTTGAAAAGCCTATCGACGACGTCACTTCGGCATTCGAAGTCATTATTATGGTAGAGTTTTCGAAATGGAGCATTTCGCCTTTAGAGTTTCTTATGTTTCCGTTTTCTAATATTTCGGCAAAGAGCTTTTGAACTTTTTTGGAGGCTTTTTCGACTTCATCTAACAGAATTACTGAATACGGGTAATCTTTTATCTTCGATAGAAGTGCTTCGTCTTCATAGCCGACATATCCTTGGGCAGTTCCTAAGAGTTTGTTCATCGCTCCGTCTCCCGACAGTTCACTCATATCTAGACGTAGAAATTGTTTTGTTCCGAACAGATGAGTTGCGATCTCTTTAGCGAGGATCGTCTTGCCACAGCCCTTTGGACCACATAGCATTATAGAAAGAGGCATAGAATTATCTATTAAGTACTTTTCTTTAAGCGCATCGCACACTTCTTTTATGGCATTATCTTGTCCATAGATGTGCTTTTTTAAGATATCGGGCAATTTGATTATGTTATCGTTAAAAGTGTCTAAAACCGGCATATTAGCACGATATTCGACGATCTTTAAGATATCTTTTGAAGTAATTTGGATCTTTTTTGAGTTTCCTTCGAGATCTTTTATTTTTAATTCGGTCTCTAGGGCTTCTTTATATTTTTTATTCGATAAAAACTTCTCTTTCTTTTTATGCAGTTCTGATAAACAGTTCGTCTTATTAGGCCTAGTCATTTGAACGTGGGCACATACTGAGTCGAGAATATCGATCGATTTATCTGGATTGAATCTATTGAAAATGTATTTGTCGGCGTATTTAACTATATCTTTGATGTTTTCCTCTGAAACGATGACATTATGGTGCTTTTCGTAATTGGAGCGGATATTCTTTAAGATGTATTCTGTATCTTTAAGCGATGGTTCTTCGACATTTATAATTTGGAATCTTCTATCCAGTGCTTTATCTTTGTAGATCGTCGCTTTGTATTCTTTGAGAGTAGTTGCTCCTATTATCTTGAGTTCACCTCTTGCAAGGTATGGTTTTAGGATATTGGCTGCATCGACTGCGCCCTCGGCTCCACCACAATTGACGAGTGTATGTATTTCATCGATGAAGAGTATCGTTTTTCTATCTAGTATCGTTTCTTTGATTATTTTGTTTAGACGATCTTCGAATTCCCCTCTGTAGCGCGTTCCAGATATCAAACTACCCGTGTCCATCTCGATGATTTTGTAGCCGGTTAAAGCATCTGGTACTTGTTCTGTTTCTATCAATCGAGCAAGCTCTTCGACGATTGCTGTTTTTCCTACGCCAGCTTCTCCCAAGAGAAGCGGATTGTTCTTGTTTTTTCGTAGTAAAACTTCGATGAGATTGCCGAGTTCTTCTTCTCTTTTATATATGTGCTCATCGGATTTGGCAGTGATAGGTTTCCCGATCTCATATAAAAGTGTGTTCTTTCTCTTTTTAGTTTGATTATTATTTTTGACTATATCGCTGTAGATGCCTTCTAAGTTTATGTCCATGTTGAGAAGAATCCTTATACCGACGCCTTCTCCTTCTTCAAGCATACCGATAAGCAGATGTTCTGCCGTTACGGTTTTATCTCCCGATTCGTTGGCTTCTTCTAAGGCATCGGATATTATCCTTTTTAATAAAGGGGTGTATAATGCTAGTTCACTTTTTTTGCGAGATGTACCCACGACATTTATTAATTCTCGTTTAAAGATATCGTAGGTCAGATCGTAGGTTTTTAATAATTCTTTTAAGTTCTTACTTATTTTTAGTATACCTAAGAGCATATGTTCACTTCCAACATAGGGATGGTGAAGTTCGAACATTTCGTTCTCTGCTTCTTTAAGTATCTTTTTGACTTCTAAATTAAAATTGTTTTTCATTGTTTTTTCTCCTTACTGTTATATTTTATTAAATGCGTCGTGAAAAATAAGTCTTATTTTGTTGAGAATGTGAATATTATTTAAAAGAGGTGAATGAAATGAATGGTACATATTACAAAAACCCCACATTTCCAGGGGCTGAAGGGAGTGTTCCAGAGATGAATAACTATACGTCAACCATCGAGCAACCTAATGTGTCAATGCCTGATAGTCTACCTAATTTGCCGATGGAGCAAAGTTATATCGAAAACATTTTGCGTTTAAATAAGGGTAGACGCGCGAAGACGTATATCTCCTTTCCAGATTCTGTGAATTGGAAGGATAAAATATTCGATGGAATAATCGAACAAGCTGGTAGGGATCATTTAGTCATGAGTTTAGATGACGGGAAATGGATTTTAGTTCCCATGATTTATTTGGATTATGTGGAATTTAATGAGAAAATAGTTTATAGACCAAGCGAATTAAAAAATAATTAAAAAAAATAAGATTTCTTTGGTGGAAATCTTATTTTAGTTTTAAATTGTAGCTTTTATTACGGACCGTAATTTGTAGTTCTATACTTTTGGCCTTAGCTATATTTTCGTCGACCGACAAAATATATCTGTCTGTAATCGAATTAGGCGTGACATCAGTGACTGGGGCTATTTTGTTATCAAACTTTATTTGGACAAATGCGTCGTAGAAAGACATTGCCGTTTTAGAGTTTTTAGAGAATGACGACGTCTTATCAATGTTGAGATTACCGTATAGTACAAGTAACGTCTTAGCTTTTGCGACTTCTGCAGTCACGACATCTGTTTTATCTGTACAGTTTGTTCTGATACAGGCTTCATATTTGTAGGTAACTTTATTTCTAAATTCGAAAGAATCTATAAGAAGGGATGTATTGTTTAAAATCGTATCGTACATTTCGATCGTTTCACCTAATTTATAGTTCTTAGCGGGTTCGATTTTATCATATATCGACGGTTTAAGCGCTATTTTTTTATACTTGGAATTCATCGTCCCTGCTTTGTACTCAATGCTGTCTGTCACTCTCAAAGTATATTTTTTTTCAACGTCTTTTTTATCTATTTCGTAGACTAAAATGTAATTGGCACTTTTGCCGTTTGGAATTTTTTCTTTCGAATATCCTGCACCAAAATCGACGAAGTGGATACTTCTAGATGGCGTAGGATAAGCAGTTCCGGATTTTGTCAGCAATTCATAATTTTGTAATTCGAGGACAGTCGATTGACCAGATTCGTTAGTAAAGTTAATATTGACTATTAAAAAGTATTTGCCTTCTGATACTTCGTTTCCTTTATAATCCATGTTGGTCAAAAAGGAGTCTATTACTTTTATGTCCATGTTGTTGGCACTTACTTTTTGATTTTTGCCGTATACTCTGTTGTAAACGGTGAAATTTAAAATCGTCAGTATCAATAGTACCGCACAGGTCAAACTCATTAAAACCGTAAACATGAATTTGTTTTCTAGTATGTAGTATTTGAATTCTCGCACTCTTCTTCTCAAATATCTAAAATATTTGTATGAATCGACTCCCAAGACGAACTCGAATTCTTCGTTGTCTTCTTCGTGAATATCTAATTCTTTAAGGTCTTTTGAAAAGTTAAATTTTCTGATGTCGAAGCCAAATGCGCGAATTGCACTTAGGATCAGCAATACTACTTGAGGTAACATTATGAGGAATGTTAAATCTCTTATCACCATCGCGTTTCGCACTGTGAGTTGTTGAGTCTCCATGGATTTGAACAGCACGAAGTATAAGATCATACCGATGAAGTATAAAATGTAATAGGCACTTAAACCAGTATATAAGTTTTTAGGCTTATCTTTTTTCTTCATAAGCATGAACATCGCGAGTGAGAAAGCAGTTATTATTATCGAGATTAAAAACATAAATATGGTTATATAATTGCTCGGGATGGCGTCGCTTAATGTCGCATATACGTTCTCGACATATCTGTTAAAAAAACTGTAAAGGTTATAGGTTTTAAATATCAAATATCCTATAAAAACAGTAAGAACTAAGTGAATCAGTCTAAAGTTCTTGATCAAAAAGGCATAGGGTTTCTTTAATATCACACTTATCGACTCCATTTCTTAATATCATTATATATTATTACTTCCCAAAAGTAAATATGCTGTGATGTAAGACTACTTAAAATGAGCTCGTTCGACAAAAAAATAGACCAGATTTTGATCTCTGGTAAATTTTTGTTATTTGTCGTTTTGTATTTCTACGACAGAGGCTGTACTTAAGGATTCTGCTATGGTCATCATTTCCTCTTGGGTTAAATATGAACTAGTGATGTAATAAGAAACGTCTCCAGATTGCCATTCTAACGAGTTTGAACCTAGTGCTGCGACTCCCATACTTAGGAAAAGTGGGTCTCCATATACGCTTGTAACTTCCATTTCTTTATTGGCCTTGGCAGATTCTTCTATTATCATAAAAGGTTTAGCCCCTGCATAAGTTATGATTGCTCTATCTCCATTGTCTGTTTCGACCATATCTTTTGTGGATAAATGGGTATCTTCTGGCAAGTATAGTGGATAGATTATATCTTTTATTGCACTTGTTTCTTTATCATCTTTATCTTTGCATTTTGGATCTGTCGAGTTTTCTTCACAGGTGTCAGTAATTAAAGAGTCCAAACTGAAGTTGTCGTCGTCGAATTTTACTGAATATTTGATAGAGTTAAATTTCATACGAATTATGGCATTTCCATCTTTGTTCAGCACTTGAACTTCTTTTAAATTTCCGTCTTTATCAAAATAGATTTTTTCTGTTTTGAGTTTTCCATTGTTCGGATAATTTACGTTCGCATTCACTATATAGTAGTCATCATTCTCGTCTACAACGGGATTTTCTGTCGATTTAATGTCTTTTAGAAGCGACTTTAAGAGATAGCTTTGACTACTGTTGTCTGGCCATTCACTTTGAAATTTAAAACTTTTGTTGAGTGCTGGTGTGACTACATAGACCGAATTTCCATCCTTCAATATGATCTGTTCATGACTATTTGTTTTATTAAGTAATTTGACCTTGTAGTAGTTGTCGTATTTGTAGTCGACAAACACATCGTAGCTGAAGGTTTCTTCGTTGCTGACGATTTCCATAACTCCTATAGCTTGATAGCTTTTAGTGCTGTTAATCTTTTGTTCGAATTTTTCGATTATGTTTGTCTTCGCGGCTTTACCACATCCACACATTATTACCAATGTAAGCATGATTAGTAAAATCTTAACTTTTTTCATAAAAACTCCCTTTCTAAATAATTATATTTTATTAGTGGCGTTTTAGTATAAAAAAGTTTATTTTATCGAATTTTGTTTGTGAAATATGTGTCTTTTCGAGTAAATATAGGAGCAGAGGAATATTATCATTCCTATAATTATGTATATTAGCGATTGGGCATGGATACTACTTAAGAATCTTTTGGATATGATCGAATCTAGAATTATATGAAGTGCCTGAGGTACTAGAGTTTGGATGTTACTTGCGAGGATTATGCTTCCTATTAGGGACAGGAGAGTTCCTATAATAATGCCTATTCCGAAGAATATTAGAGTTTTGATAGGCTCGAATGTCACTATCATGATCAATAGCAAAATTACTAAGATGGCTATGTTAAGCATGAGGTATATGGAGCCGTTTGATATCGTATTGTTAACTTCTCTCATTTTTATTATCAATTCATAATCTAGTTCTATTTCTTTGTTTATTTTGGAAATAGTGTTTTTGGCTTCATTAATTTGTTCTTCTGGAAGGTTCTCGAAATCTATGGTTTGGATGCTTGGATAGCTTCTTTTATAGAATATGTAGTTAATATAATTGTCTATATATTCTATGGCGATTTTTTTTGTTTCATCTTTTAAAGTGTTGTCTTTTAGTATTTCGTTTAATATTTTTTCTCGCGAAATTCTATCTGGGATTCTGATGTGATCTTTGTGGATAGATGTAAAAGTAAATTGGACGATTACTGTAACGATTAGGATCAAAAATAAAAGAGAAGCTATAGTACTTCTCAAAATTTTAATTGTTTTTTTCATAAGCTCACCTTATCAGTAGTATGTGTACTTTTTAAAAAATTATTTGCGATTTTTTTTAGCTGAATCCTCTCCGAAGATGTAGTCGATAAGATATGTCAATACAAATATCAAGGTAAAGTCTATTAGCAACGTTATTATGTAGTTGATCATCATGTCATCAGTTGCGAGTAGAGGTTGGTATGCGTCTATAAATAGCATCGCTAAAAGGTCTAAAATCGGTATAACGACTGCGAAAAGTAGTGCATCTTTCATGTAGTATTTTTGGCGTTGAGTTCTTGCTAAGTCTGTTTGGCCACTTGGTAGGTCGTTTCCTAAGATGGATTTAGATGTCGTATTTATATCTGGAACGCTTTTAATTTCTAAGTATTTATCTTCTTGAACAGCTTCTTCTTCGACGCGTAGTTCTTCGACTATTTCTAGCGGTGTCTTTTTGATGGTTTCGTCAGCAGTTGATGTATTAGTTTTCTTTTTTGTAGTAGTTGTCGTTTTTGGTTTTGTACCTTTTTTTGTCGTAGTAGTCTTCGATGTAGTCGTCGTTTTAGGTGCAGTTACTTTTTTCTCAGGGGTTGTAGTTTTTTTAGCTGTAACTGTTTTTTGAGATTTAGTAGCGTCAGTTTTTGTGGTTTTAGTAGCTTTGGTAGTAGTCTTCTTAGCTGCAGCTTTTGTATTATTTTTTGTATTTGTAGCACTCTTTTTATTCTTAGTAGCAGTCGTTTTTGTTTTAGTATTCTTTTCGTCTTTTTTCTTTTTTTTAGTATCACTTGCCATTTTTATCACCGATATCATTATAACATGATAACTTTTTTGTGTAAATAGGAAAAGGATTCGTTTTTTGTATATTGGAAGGGATTTTTATAGTAAAACTCTATGGTCATTATTGTCTTTTTTATGGTTCGAGAGTTTTTAGTTTTGTTAATTTTGTATTATTTATATATACTAAAAATTATGATCTTTTACTAACATTTTGTTCTATCTTTCCTTTTCCAATTTCCACGTTTTCTAAAAATTCTTTCATATCTCTTTCTACTTCCACTTCTTACAGAGGTCGTGTCCTCCTAGATTTTTAGATATTGCTAGTCTTATCGTTGCTATACTACACGAAAAGCTCGCTACTTCTATCAAGTTGGTACCTTATCAGGCATTAATGGTCTAGTAAAAGGAATTTGAAGCCTTATCCTCACAGTCCCAAACCGTGTGCACTACCAAATTGTGCTATTACTAGAAAAAAACGCACGAAATTTGACTTTATGCGTAAAATATTATAAAATGTTATTGTAATTACATTTGAGTACTCAAGTTCCTACATGGAACGCGGGCGCTCTTTTTTAATTTACCATAATTATCAAAATAGTGTATATTATATGTAATGAATGTGGTCGTGCTGACTTTACGGTGCGGTCACATTCTTTTTTTATTTTCTCTTAAATACTTTGAAGTTGTCGCCATCTTTTATAATAATTTCATTGAGAAACGGTATATCAGTTCTTTTGTATAACGCCTCTATTTGTTTTTTAACATCATTCAGAGATAAACCTTTATATTAACTATTTCAAAAATAAAATTGCTACTTTACTGTTGTTTCTTTCTTCTTGCATGAAATAATGCCTGCTGACTAGTCCCCTTAATAGTTTTTTAAGTCCCAATTATTGCTTTTAAAAATATAATCTTAGGTTTATATACCACTAGATTCATTTATTTTTGGAATCATATATATTTCTCCACTAAAAGTGTTTTCTAGCCATTCAGCGCTCTACTTTTCATGTGGCAAATAATCTAATACGACATTCTTACTACCAACTTCACATTTAACTTTTTCTTGTACAAAGTAATTACGATCTTTAATTTTGCGACTGTTAAGAGTGACAGTATTTTTCCATTCTTGAGTAACGTCAGTATATGAAGGAGTTTACTTTTTTCTTTTTTCGATGTATTCTCTATTATAATCTCTAGTTAAATTATTATTATTGAACCAATTGTCGAATTCAGTATTCAAGTCTTTGTGTTTATTCTTTATAGAATTTAATGTTTCAATACCGTATAATGCCTTTGCAATTTCTTTTTCTCGTTTAAGTTTACGAATTTTTCTCTCATATGCTCTTTGGGTTTGAAACAATTTATAAACTTTATCATTTTCTACTTTATCTATGGAATCATCTATTTTCTCCTATTCCAAAGTAGGTCTCATATGGTAGAAATTCATCCCATATAATTCTAACATCTTTCCTAATCTTTTAGCTTCGTAGGTTAGGAAATCTTTCGTTAGAGCCTTCTATCATGTGAACTTTACCTTGCCAATCGGCGTGGGCTTCATAATTGTGTTTCATATATTCATTTCTGGTTCTAGCCCCAAGGTGTTGATCTACATAAACAAGGTTAGTAACTAAGGCTTTACATTGCTCAATTATAATGTCTGCATTCAACTTGTTAACTCCTGCAACTATATCTCTTCGTGGCACTGATTCTATAGAAAAAGTTTCGCCACTTTCATAATGAACTGTTGTTATTCCTTTTTCTGCATATTTTTGCAACGCATTGATTACGTATAAGTATATATTCCGCTAGAAGTTTCAATATAAGCAGAATTCAAAACATCTTTATATGTTTCTTTAACACCTTCTATAGCTTTTGTTTGAATTAAGTTCATTGTTTTAATACCATTTAAGATGACATAGAGAGTTAAAATAAAGGTTTTACCCTAAATGCTCGCGTATGTGTTCGGACCGTTAGCAGTCCTTTTTTTATATACCAAGTGTACCTAAAAGTTATGAACTCTGCTCTAGATACAGTATATCAACTTTGGCAGAAAATGGCAATTGTATTAGATTTTTTATTCGAATTATTTATTATATATAGGATTCGGGGTGAAGGTTAAAAAATTTAAAAGGTTTTAAGAGTTAATTTCGTTTGAAATAAAAAAAGCGATTAAATTTGAAATGAAAAGTTCATTTTTCTAATCGCTTATTCGAAGTTTAGTTGTTAATTTTGTAAGCTACTAAAAAATCGTATGTTAAATCTTTACTATTAGGTTTGAGATTTAGATTGACTTGAAATCTCGTCGTTTTAGCATTTAAATAATCTCTTGAAAGCTCTGCTTCTTTTTCGTTCACTATTCTCGTAAATTCTAAGATCTCTAAATTTTCTTTAGATGTATTTTCAATCTGTTCGGCGATGAATGTTCGCAAGAATGATTCTGCATATTTGTCTTTAGAAAAAAATATGTCAACTCTTTTTTTGATTTCTAAATCTGTAAGCATAAATTTTGTCCTCCTTTCATTTTTATTTTTTTACCCACTTTTATCTCTTTTTTTGATAGAAGGATCGTTATGCCCCTCTACTATTATTATTCCGGAAAACTTTCATTTTTCTCATTTTTTCTTGCATTTTATCGAAACTTTTTTCATTTTTAAACAATAATTGAATTTTTGAATCACAATTTGGCAAAAAATACGATTTTTGTTGTGGTATGCTTATTATAGTAAAATGAGTTGTTTCATAAAATAATATTTAAAAAAGCAGAGATTAATCTGCTTATGGTATGAGAAGTTTTTGACCTATCGATAGGTTATTTGAAATTAGATTGTTTAAAACTTTTATGTTTTCCACAGTTGTACTATTCTTACTTGCGATTCCATATAAGGTGTCTCCTTTTTGGACTGTGTAGGTCTTAGAAGTAGGTTGAGAATTCGTTGGGATAATAAGTGTCTTGCCTATCGTCAGTGTATTGTTTGAAAGATCGTTAGCTTGTTTTATAGAATCGACAGTGACACCATATTTATTTGCGATATTATAAAGAGTGTCTCCTGGCTTTATCGTATAAGTTGTACCTGAAGAAATCGGTGGTTGTATAGGCGCTGAAGTTGAACTTATTAGAAGTTTTTGACCTATAGAAAGATTATTAGTAGTTAATTTGTTAAGTTTTTTAAGTTCATCTACTGTAGTATTATATTTGCTCGCAATTGAGTACAGTGAGTCACCTTTTTGTACTGTGTAATAGTTTCCTTCTGGAACAGTCGGGGTAGTCGTCGATGGTGTAGAAGAAACTTTTAAAGTTTGACCTATAGTTAAGGCGTTGTTTGTAAGATTGTTAAGAGCTTTAAGTTCGTCAACTGATAATCCGTGGTTTTTGGCGATCGTCCAGAGAGTATCACCAGATACATTTTTTATGTAACATTTTTAAATGTAAATATAATATCTATCTGCTTATCTTGATAGATATAGATTTTTTCAACTAAATTTATTATTAATTCCCTAGTTGGATTTTCAAGTGATAAAAATTCATTTATATATTTTTCTATTTGTTTTTTGTCTATTTTATTAGATTCATTATTTTCATTTTTAAGATTATCAATACTTGATTTATTATTTTCTATTTCTTTTTTTAGATTTTCACTAACCCTTATGTATTGTTGTTCATCAATAATACCTTTTAACATATTCATATAAGTTTTATCTAAATTCTCTGTTAATTTATTATTAATAAGTTCTAGACTTTCAATTTGCTTTTTAATCTTTAAAGTGTTGTCTTCAAACTTTATATCACCTATGGAATTTTTTATTTTATTCTTATCTAAATAACTTTTACATACATCTCTAATATTATCTAAAATAACTTTTTCTAGTGTTTCATAATTGTTTGTATGAGTTGTGCAAACATGATATTTTGAGTAAGTTCTATAATAATCACAGGTTGTATAACTTCTTCCAGTTTTAGTTTGATACCTAATTGTTATACGATGTTTGCAATCTCCACAATATAAAAGTCCATCTAGTAGGTAAAATCTTTTCTTCTCTGGTCTTTTAACGTTTTTAGGTAATAAAGTTTGTACATAATTAAATGTATCCCTATTTATTATTGCTTCATGTGTATTTTCAACAACTATATAATCATTTGGATTATTTTTAACTGTCTTTTTAAGTTTATAATTAATCTTTTTAGTCTTACCCTGTACTGTATCTCCCACATATATTTTATTAGTTAAAATTGATTTTATTGTGGTATCTACCCATATACCATATTCTTGTGATATACAGTTGGTATTTATGCACTTAGTATTCCAAACATAATTGTAATAAGATGCTGGTGTTTTAATTTTTCTTTTAGTTAATTCCTGTGCTATATAGTGGTAAGTATTACCTTTTAATGCTAAATCAAATATTAATCTAACTGTCTCTGCTTGTTCTTCATTTATTATTAAATGATTTCTATTAACAGGATCTTTCATATATCCAAAAGGGCATCTACCAGATACATATAATCCTTCTTTCATTCTAGAATGCAAACTTGTTTTAACTTTTTTAGAAATATCTTTAGCATACATATCATTCATTATTGCTTTAAATGGTGCTATATCATTATTAGTGTTATCTATAAATGTATCAATACCATCATTGATAGCAATATATCTTACATTATTATTTGGAAAATACTTTTCTATTAGTTCTCCAGTACCTATATAATCCCTACCTAATCTAGACATATCTTTAGTAATAATCATATTAATTCTTCCAGATTCAATATCTTTAATCATTCTCTTAAATGATGGTCTTTCAAAATTTGTTCCAGTAAAACCATCATCAACATACTCATCTATTAAATTATAATTATTCTCTTTGATATATTGATTAAGTAAACTTCTTTGACTAACAATACTATCAGATTCAATGTTTCCATCATCTCTAGATAATCTTATATATATTCCAACTTTAAAACTACTATTCTCAAGCATTAATTACTACTCCCTTCACTTTGGGAATAATGAGTAGACTCTAATGTTAGCTCCTTTTTAAAAATATTACAAGTCTCATTTATTTTTTTATTTAGTTCTATTTTTAATACTTCAGTTATTGTTTCATTTAAAGATTTTCCACTTTCTTTAAACTTTAAATTAACTTTGTATTTAACCATAGAGTTTAATACCTCCAATAAATTCTATGGCTTTAATTTTTGTTTTAGTAATATTATTTATTATGCCTGTAACATACCTAACAATATTACTTACTATCATAAACCTCCATTAATTTAAAAAACATTATACTCATATTCATCACCTAACCTTTTCATTTTTATAAATTTATTTATTCTTTCTTGTATCTATCATGTCTATATATCCGATTTCTAGTAGTTATACCATTAATTTAGTTATGGAAATATTATAAAATTTTGCAAGTAATTTAATCCGTTCAAATAACTCCTCTGTTAAATATAAATTAAATCTTCTCATACGCATCATCTCCTTTGCATGATGCATGTTACCTCCACAAAAAAGAAGAGTCAAGTCATATAGTATAGAAAGTTTTGTCTATCATCCTAAATGCATTGATGATTAATCAAATTATGAAATAGCAGGATAAGAAGATGGTGCAAAGACACTTACTTTCCTTTATAAAATAAGGATTCACATATGCACCATTCTTATTTCGTACTTACGAAATTCATCCTACTTTGTAGGATGATATATGGGATAATCCTAATAATAACAATAATTTTAAGCACTAAAAAACATCCTAATATCTAATTTCCGTTAGATTTTATAGGATGATTAATTTTTAATAATCTATTTTTAAAAGTTTTTTGAAACTAATTATTTTTTCTTTACAAAATAATCCTCACTTTCCTTATTATCTATAATTATTTGTAATAAATCTCTTATACTGTGTTCATTATCTACTATATAACTATCTATTCCTGCATTTTGAGCACCAATTTTATCACTCTTAATACTATCACCTATCATAATACAATCTTCTTTATTTGTATCCCCAATTGCAAGTTCAAATGATTCTAAATCTGGTTTCATTGCATCTTCACCTGCAACAATTTGATCCACATAATCATATAAACCAGTTCTTTTTAACCTAGGTATTTGAGTTCCACTAAACCAACTAGTAAGAATTACTATATCTTTATTATTCTCTTTTAAATAATTAAATAAGTCTATAACTCCATCAACAACTTCATCTTTTATAGTTTCTCCATTATAGACCATCCAGCCATTTATAACCTCTTCACTTAAATTAAAACCATAATTTTTAAAAAAATCACTTAATGTTTTAAAATCATACTTTGGAAATTCTAATTCATATTTATTTAATATGGCTTGTTTTTGTTTAAAAAAATCTTCTTGTTCATCTAAAGGTATATTTTTTCTAAAGTAATCATCTTCTTTAGACCAATCTGGAATTAATAATGTATAATCTAAATCAAATATATATTTTTGATAATTTCTCATAACTTGCCTCATTTCTAGATAATTATTATATACTAAATCTAGTTTTCATGCAATATTTTAGACTAACCCAAATATAGCTATCTATAGTAAATACTCATTATTCCCCATAAAAACTGTATCACCTGCTTTAACTGTATAATATTCGCCACTTCCTTTTGGCGGAATGTATTTCAATCCTTTGTAGTCCATGACAGCTCTTACTACAGCTTCGGCGTAGTTTTTATAGTTTGCTTTAAGCTTTGCAGCATCTGTTGTATTATCGAGGAAGCCGTATTCTACTATAACTGCTTCTGTATTGGGTGTTTCCCTAAGGATATAGTAATAGTCTTTTGAGGGATTGCTTGGTAGCCGCCTTTGATAATTCTTTCTGATTTTTTGTCCTTCTTGGGCTATACTGTTAAGAATTTTTTCTGACAGGACGTCGTTGTTGCGGAGAGCGTAGATTACTTCTGCACCTTCCGCACCTCGTGGGTTTAGTTACCATTATGAATTTTTAAATATAGCCTGTATTCTTTTTAGAATTAAAAATATGTTTAGAATAATAATAATAAAAAAGTAATAGATTGGTATGCTAATCATTTTTATAAAACATATGTTGTCATAATCGTTAACGAATATTATTAAGAAAGAAATGAGCAACAAGATTAAACAGCACATAATTTCGAATAGAGTGGAGTTAAAGGTTTCTTCGGCAACTCTTTTATAATTTCCATCTTTTTTATCCATATTCAAAGATCCTATAATGCCAATGAAGGCAAAGAACATTGAGGTAAGTATTGTTATTACTAAATTTATTTCGTCTAAAATATCTTTTGTTACTTGCTGTTGTTGTGTAATCCATATTGCGAAAAAAATCGGAACTATATAAACACTAATTAATTGTAAATAGCTATTTTGAAATACTTTGAAATGATTATGAAGGATTGATCTAATATCGAAAAAGTTATTGATTTTTAAGGTAAAACTTAAAATTAAAATTACTAGTCCAATAAGGCAAATAACATTTAATATATTTTCAAAACTTATGTTCATTAAATACCTCCTACTCTATTTCTAAAACCATCTCTTCTAGATACTCTTTTATAACTGCTTTTATATGTTCAATTAATTTATCCTTATCTGCATTACCGCTGTTATCTTTAATTTCGTCAGGTAATGATTCAATGATACTTAAATTTTCTAAGTTGTTAAGAGAAATAATTCTTTCTCTGTCACCTATTATAACTGTTGCTTTAACACTATCGTATTTAGTGCCATCTATGAATTCAAATAAGCGATTTTTTGCTCCTGAAACATATAACATACTATTTTTAATTTTTTCCCACTTTGATTCGTCAAAATTTAGATTAACATATGTCTTAATTTCTTTTCCATATCCTAAGCTAAAATTATCAGCTCCATCAGAGGATTTGTAGTTTTTAATTACGGATATTTTTTTTATGGATTCTTTTTTAAAACTTTTTTTATAAATAGTGATGGCGCAATTGTATAACAATTCAACGTAATTCTATAGTTATTTGAAAAAAACTCTTGTAGCTTTTGTGTTATAATTGTTTTAACTCCATAGGGACCAATATTTTGGAATATTAGCATGCCTTTTTGAACTTTTTTATTAGAATCTTTTGGAATAACAACAAATAAATAGAACTTTCTAAAATCAACTTCATCTATGCTTTTTTTATGCGTTATCTTTTTTGTTTTAACGTTCATTATTTCTGAAGCACTACCATACATTCCCGAATTTATTACTACTGGATATATCGTAAACTGTTCAGTTTCAATTTTTTCATTATTATAGGTACATTTAAATACTTTATTAGTGTCTTCATCGTTTGTAGGAGCATTATATCTTTCAAAGCATGGTTTAAATAATTCAAAGCTGTTATTGATTTGTCTTTCGTTAGCAGAATTTTCGAACAATTTAATTGGTTTATTTAGTTCATAGATACTTTTATTTCCTATAGAATTTGATTTCTTTAAATGAAAACTACATGCCGTTATACTTAGATTTAACATACTATCACTTCCGATAAATATATTATATCATTGCTATCGCTTAAAATCCATAAAACCTAATTGGAAAATCGAAGTTTTTGAACTTTGCTTTTTTATTTTTTGCCGTTTCTACCAAAAGGATTTCTTACTAAATTTCTATTTTCATATTGAAAAGTAGTTTCGGGTGCTATATCATACTTATATTTTATAGTAATATATCGATCTTTATTGATGATAACTCTATCTATTAATATATCAATAAGTTCTTTTTTGGGTTCGTTTAAATCTAGTAGCTCTTTAATTTTTTTTGTGTAATTTGGTAAAATACTACTCTTATTTTTTATCTTATACTTTTTAGTTTGTTCATTTTCAATACTTTCATTAATTTGTTTTAATCTAGTTTCTGATTCATTTGCTAAAATCTTATAAGCGTCTGCAGAAATTACTCCATCACATCGATCATTATATAAAATAGCTAATTTATTAGTTATTTTATCCTTTTCAATCTGCAATTCTTTAATTACTTTATCTATATCAGTAGTTTCTTTATGGACGTTTTTAACAACTTGATTGTTTAATTCGTTTATATCTAATTCATTAATTAATTTAGATACACAATTATTTATTTGATCTAGTATTTGTTCTTCTAAATAATTATAAGGATAAAAATGTGAGTAGCATCTTCCTCTTACAGGGTCTCTTGAATATCTATTACAATTAACTGACCAATAATTGCTTTTTTTTCTATAGAGAACAGTTAATCTATTTTGACATTCTTTACAAAATAATTTACCTTCTAATAATCTTTTCTCTCTTCCTGTCTTAACTTCATAATTACGAGTATTTCTCTTTCTCAAAGTATTAACATAATCGAAAGTATCTTTATCTACTAATGCTTCATGGGTGTTTTCTACTATTATCCACAGTTTTTCATCTAAGGCTATCTTTTTTTTCGATTTATAACTTACTTTCGTCTGAGTATGTTGAACCATATCACCAGTATAAATTCTGTTACATAGAATTTTTTTGACAGTTGAAATGTTCCAACTGTCTCTATCAATTAGTCGAGATGAATAGTTTGTCTTCTTATAACCACTAGGAGTAGGAACTTTTTCTTTATTAAGCCTATTTGCTATTTCAGTTGGCCCTATGCCTTCTGCTCTCCATTTAAAAATGTTTTTGACAATAGGAGCTGTTTCTGGGTTGGGAATTAAATGTCCTTTATCGTTTGAATCTCTCATATAACCAAAACAAGGTAAACTTCCAACGAACTTTCCATTCTTTCGTTTCTCATTTAGAACATTTCTAATCTTGACAGAATTTTGTTTACTATAGTAATCGTTGCATGCGATTATAAATGTCGATGAGTCATTACTAGCTTGATCTTTGAAACTATCATAGGATTCTAATATAGAAACAAATCTTACATTGTTTTCTGGAAAGAATGTTTCAATATAATAACCGGTCATAACATGATCTCTACCTAATCTCGATAAGTCTTTTACAATAACACAGTTTATTTTCTTGTTATTTATATCTTCTAACATATTTTGAAATCCTGGTCTATCGAAATTAGTACCTGAGTATCCATCATCGACATATTCTTTCACTAGATTAAAGTTATTATTTTTAACATAATTTCTCAATAGTTCTTTTTGATTGATTACACTTTCACTATCAGATTCATATTTTTTGTCCTTATCTTCTTGAGATAATCTTATGTAGATTCCAACATTGAAATCTACACCAGTTAAGTAAGTATTATACATTCGTACCTCCTTCTTTTCTTACTTAATTGGGTATTAAGACTATTCAATAATAACGCATATTCAAATAAATTACAGCCCATTTTCTTCATTTTTTATCTCCTTAATAAGATATTCTAAAATTAAATCTTTAAATGTAATTTTATTGTTCATAATAACACCATTAAATGTTATGCTATTGTCATTATTTTTATTATTTTTCATTTTTAACCCCCTTTAATTTCAATAAAAAACTATCAGTATGTTTAAACTGATAGCTATCGTGTTTGTTTTATTTTGTTATCCTTGTTGAAAAGTCTCGTCTCTTGTCTCTTAATGTACTCAAAGTATTTCTTGTTAAATATCTCTTTTAATTCCTTCTCTGATAGATTTGGTTTAGTTGTTTTAAATTCTTCTGTTATTATGTAATTCACTTTTACTTTTTTCATTTTACCGCCTTTCATCTAAATTGTAACGCACTTACAAAAATATGTCAGCCATAAGATTTCATCATTTATCAGTATCTGTGATGACGTTGATATTTTTATAGATATATTCTCTTAGCAAAGATTCCATAACGTATTGAAATGTTATTTTATTATTAGATAGTATTTTCTTGAGCGCTTTTTCAGTATTTCTATCTATTCTAAACTTCTTCTGTATAGTTCTATTCGACTTCATTTTAAACACCTTCCTTTCTGTAATTTTAGGTACCACATATTAACAATCAAATTCATAATTTTCTATATTCCAAAATAAAAGCAGGATAAACCTGTTTGCAATCAACTCACCAGTGGTGAGTGATTCCTTATTTTAAAAGGAATTTTTATCATTGGTAGTGTTTACACTTTCACTAATCGTTATACATACGTATACTTTAGATGTCCTGTACTATGGGATGTGTTATACAATTGTATACACTTTTTTAAAGTGATTTTTGGATAAATTGGTACCAAAAATATTAATTTGATTGTTATAATGAGTACTTTTTTTGATAGATTCTCGAATACAAAAAATCACTAACCAGTTGATTGGTTAGTGCTGAATATATAATTATTTCGTATTCTATCATATTGTATCATAGGATTGTCTAAAGTCAATTAGGAATAAATGCTGTGATTTTAGTGATGAAAATGTCTGATTAATTGCAATATAATGTCTGTAAGTACTAGAAATATTTAACAAGATAGTTGCAGTAATATTAGTGCAGTTAAAACTATTGATATTTTTTATTTATACTATTTACCTTATTAAATATCGTAATGTATTCTTTAAGATTCCTATCAGATTTTTCGGAATCTATTTTTCTTAATATTTTTTTTATTTCTTCTTTTATAGGAATAATTAATTTATTAAATCGCTCGCTATTAAAAGGAAGAAATAGTTTGGAAAAGTATTTAACATTAAATTCCTCGTAATTTGGATATACTATCGGATTTAATTTTTTATATAATTTGCTTCCTTTATTACTTAAGATAGTTCGTTAGAAAATGTTATTGACTTTTAATAAATACCTAATACGGTGTAATGAAAGAAAATTTTCTTGTGTACTGCTAGGTAGATTTCTTTATATAAATCAAAGTAACAATTAAAAATTGCAGATTTTATTTTACTTCTATTAACGAAGTACTGACATGGTGCTGTAGTTATGATTGAAACTATTAAACCTGTACTACGCTAATTAATATATTGTATATTAGTTGAGAAACAAAATATGTGTAAATTAATACCGGTAGTAGAAGTATTAATACTTTTGTTTTTAGTTTAACTCAATGTATTGCGTATGCTACTTATATCGTGTTATAATGTCGATGGTGGTTTAAATGAATGACTTTATTGAGAATTATCGGAAGTTAGCTGTTAATAATCTGTTTTCTGTTAATTCTTTTGCAAATGTATGGCCAGAATGGAGAAAACAAATTAATTCTAAATTTAAAAATAGAACTATAGACGAATTAACTAGTCTTGGATCACAACTTGGAGAGATATTTAAATCAACCGGAAACGAAAGAAATCAATCGACAGTCTCATCCGGTGGAAAAATTTGGGAAAATTTAATATGTTGGTATTTAAACTTATGCTCTATTGGTAGTAGAACAGTAATAGTGAGACCTGTTAACGGAATTTTGCCATCAATAATCAGAGATGCTATTACCGTGAACTATGGAAGCTTTATATCAAATACAGAAGCTGATATTATTGCAATCACATTTTATGGTGATTATGATGATCATTACTTTGGCAATGGTGAAAATATAATAGGTATAGTAAATGATTTTATTAACTATAACTTTGATAACATAGAAATTAACATTATTCAATGCAAAACTAACTGGAATGATAATGCTCAAATTCCTATGCTTTGGGATATGATTTATAAAGTAAAGCATTTTGAAAATAGTAATATTACCATTGGAAGAAATAATTTTTCTATTAAGGATTGTAAAAAATTTTCATATTCATTTGTAACAGTCCCTACTGTAAAACTTGATAAACTTAATCTGAATTCGGTTGCTGTAAAAAGAGTATCTAATTTATCTGGTGGAGTTTATTGGGGCTACGAAACAAAATCAGGGGTTGCTCAGTCAGTTGGTGAATTACCCGCACGTGTATTTTTTAGCAATCAAAATTTTAATGTTAGAAAAGTTTTAAGCGAAGAATTAAAATGTTTAGATGAAAAGTACTCATATTTTTCTATATAAAAAAGGGGCATTGCCCTTTTTTATGATTTATTTATTGCTGTAATTATTTGTTCAGCAATAGCTTTTGCGAGTAAAGGAGGAACTGCATTTCCAACTTGAGTATACTGGGGAACTTCAACTTTTCTTCGTGGTCCTCCAGTAGTTCTCTTCCCTAGGAATTCAAAACTATCATCAAAAGATTGAATTCTTGCCATTTCTCGTACAGTCAATATTCTATTTTGTGTCGGATGAATGAAATCATCTGGAAGAGTTACCATTGTAGGGGATGGTAAATTATTATTGAGTTTTTTTCTAATTCCTTTTTTTGTTAATAAGTTGTCTAAATCCTCCTTACGTAGATTCTTTTTTCTAAATTTTTTTATTATTGAATCTTCTGTAGTTCCATAAGTTTTGGTTAATTCTTGTAAAATGTGTTTTTTCTTTGAAAGGTCAACACCATTTAGCATAATTCTTTTTCTTAAGTCCGATGTAGATTCACCCTGTTTATATAAAGAAAATCTTTCATTTATTAAATCTGTATGAGTCGAAATTTCATTATTTAATTTTTCGCTTCTATTATATGTTACTGAAGTTCCATCTATTCTTCTTGTTCGGCCTTGAATACATTCTTTAGCATATGGACTTTTATTCGATGGATTAATTAAATCATTAATTGCATCTTTTAGTACAATTTTTTCACTTTTAAATTTTAATGGATATACTGGCATTGAAACTGATGGCAAATAGGCAATGAAAATCATTCGCTTTCTATTTTGAGGCACACCATAATCTGAAGCATTTAATAATTGTGGTTCTATAGTGTTATATCCAATTTTTTTAAATTCATTTTTTAAAATAAAAGGAGCCTTTTCATTACTGTATTTTATTCCATCTAATCCTATAAATCCTATAAATATAGTATCTAAAAATCCTTCTACGTTTTCCATAACAACATATTTTGGCCTTATCTCACTTATAATTCTAATATATTCTTTAAATAACTGATTTCTAGGATCATTGGCATTTCTTTTGCCTGCTCGACTAAATCCTTGACATGGAGGACCTCCAAAAATAGCATCAATAGTTATTTCTTGATTTTTATATTCATCAATTTCAGATATTGATTTAAATATTTGTTTTCCGTCAAGTTCTTTTATATCTTTACAACTTGCAAATGTATTCTTTTTGTGAAATAGTCCCAATTGCTCATGTCTATTTATGTAAGTTCTCATTGCATCTTTGCTAATGTCATTAGAATAAATTATGTGAAAACCTGCTTGAAGCAGTCCTTCGCTCATGCCTCCGGCTCCACAAAATAAATCAATAGCAAGTGGTTTTTTTTGCATAAGTCATCACCTATATATATAATAACAAATAATTTGTGATAAGTCCAGGGGTGTAACGAAAATATTTTATTTTTATAAAATATTGTAGAATTGTACTTAGTTTTTCAGAGATAATTAATTAAACAATTCTTTAACAATTAAATCTTCTAAGTGTAAATTATTATTTTTACCCAATAATAGATTTTCATAAAATTTAATTAAATAACTACAGTCTTCCTTTACATTCATATAATTATTAAAATAATTACTTCTTACTGACGCATTTCTAAAATACACGGATTTATCTTTAAATAAGGTATTATCTACACTATATCCGAGGCTAGTTAGATATTTTTCTATAAACAGTGCAGTAGTTCTAGTATTGCCTTCTCTGAATGGATGAACTTGCCATATGCTAGATGAAAACTTTGTTATATTGTTAATAACTTCGATTGGATTCATCTTATTATAGTCTTTACTAATTTCTAAAGATAAATCATATTCTAAAGATTCTTTTAAAGTTCTACAATTTCCATATGCTACTGAATCATTATTTAATATCTTCTCGTGTTTAGAGAAATCTATTTTTCTAAATTCACCAGCAAATTCGTATACGTCTTGAAATAGAAATTTATGAATATACTTTAAGTAATCGACCGATAATTCAAAATTATCTTGCTGTAATAATTCAACTATTCTTGTAGAAACAAAGTCGCATTCTTTTTCATTGTGATTTAATTCATTTTTATTCTCTCTTTCAATGTAGTATTTTCTCAATTCTTTTTTTACTTCTTCAATGCTTAAGTTACCTTCTACATTATCATTTATAAGTTTTTCAAAATATTTAGAAGGATGTAAATTATCAACTTCTTGAAGGCCAATGGCCATATCCCATTGTAATTGTTTTATATATGTGTTTGATTTGTTGTATTCTGTATATTCCTTTACACTTGAATCCAATTCTTTTTCACTCATTTCTAAATTCCTAACTATATATAAATACGCTATGTATTTAATTGTATAACTTATGATATATATCTTATTAATTCTTCATATACTATTTTATTACCAGTGAAAAAATTAAGAATTTTTGAATCTATAATTACCCCTAAATCAGAAAAATGAATATATTTTTTATAAATTTCATTATTTAATATTCTGGCAAGATAAATAGAAAAGCCCTCCTTAATCAATTCAATTTCAAATAAATCATTAGATCTATATTTTATTAAATTATACAGATTTTTATCAATAATTGTATCATTAATATCTTCTAAAGATTCTATATATGGTATTAATTTGAACGAAATGAAATCTTCTTCTACCTTTAATTTAATAACGCATATATTATATAATTTCTTTAAATCTGCATTATTAATTGTCCATAATTTTTTTAGTTTAATTGGATTTCCTTTTTTATCAACTTTCAAATAACTAAATCCCGAGTGAGAGATAATCAGTTTATTATTAATTAACTCAGCACATATATCTCCTCTTTTTCCAACATATATTAATTCTCCAAAAGGTTTTTTTCTATAATAATTTGTTAATCTTAAAGCTTTTTCTTTTATTGTTTTCCCTTCAATAATCCATTGTATTAACAGAGAGTAAAAATTTCTTGCAGAATCATTTGATAAACGGGAGATTGCTATTTCATCTGATTCATTTAATTTAAAAATAGTATTAATTGCAGATAACAATTCATTTATATTATTAATCTTTTTGCCATAATAATTTGATATCCTTTCTTCCAACAATTTTTCTTGATTATCATTTAATTTAATATTATTTAATAAACATTTATTTATTATACTACTTTTATTATTTTTAATATCTTCATTAAAAATAGATTTAATATCAATTTCATCATCAATCAATTTAATTTGTTCTAAACTAGAAATAAATTCTGAGCTTTTATTTTCTTTTGAATAATCGATCAAATATTCATTATCTATTTCATCTTTATGATAAATTCCATAACACGGGTCAATAATTTCTTTTCTTATTTTTTGTTTCTTATAATCACTCTGACAATTAAAATGCGTTTCACATATAAGCCTACTTAAATCTCCGGATTTTACTATTTCATTTATTCTATTTATTCTTCCACGTATATTAATAAAATCCTGTGGCCTCATTATTTCTCTACCAATACTGTAGTCATATATGAATAATGCGTCGCTTGGAGTATTTACTCCTTCTAATATACTTGAATTCGTAAATAAGTATTTTATATTTCTGTTTTTTCTATAAATATCCAATAGATATGACTTGATTATATCTTGCATTTCCCCATGAATATAAATAACTCCTTTTTTTATAATATCTATTATATAATATTCTTCACCAATAAATTCTATTAAATCATCGCATTCAATATCTAAATCATTTTTTATATTTCTTGCAAAATTAATAGCTGTTTTTTCTACATCCTTAGGAGAATTTAGAAAAACTATATTTTTATTTTTACAATTTTTTAATATGTATTCGTCAAAACTTGAATACTTATCATCTAAAATATATGCTTCTGTCATTCTAAGTGTATTAGGAATATATATTTCTTTATGGTTATTATGATAAAAATAATAATGATAACATTTCATATCTCTTATTCCATTCACCATTTCTAATGATTTATTATGAACTCCTTTAATTCTAATTGATTTAGGTTCATATAAGACAGGTGAATAATATTTGATACAACAATTAAATCTCTTTTTTAAAAGAAGAATTATTTGAGATAATTTATAACTGCGTTCATTACTATTCAATAATTTATGAGATTCATCTATAAAAAGATCTGTAATATTTTCTAACTTATTTCTTTTAATTAATTCAAAGCATCGTTCCTGCGTTAATATATAAATATTTTTATAATTATTACTTCTTTTTATTTCATGATGCGTTATTAATTTTATTTTGCAATTTTCTTTTTTAGCTAAAAGATATAAATCTAATTTAATTTGGCCCAACAAAGCAATGAGTGGAACTATTATTATACAGTCACCAATTGATTTAAGAGCACTTTCTAACATTAAATCTGTCTTCCCAAATGATGTTGGTGCAATAATAGAATAATCCGTTTTGGATTCAATCATTTTATACATTACTTTTTGACCTGAAGTAAGTATCTTATCGTTATATTTATTGTCTTCTATATAATAATTTGCAATAAAATTTTCTATTTCTTTAGAAGTTACAATCCCAATTCTATTATATATTATATTTAATATTGGAGAATATCCGAATATAATTGAAAATTCTATTAAAGGTTTGTAATCTTTAAATTTTAATGTATAATTTATTATGATGCTATAGGCAAAGTTTAAACTCAACTCATCTTTTTTCTTTATCAATAAATAAAATGAATAATTTAATAAACCATTAATTTTAAAAATATTACCTTTTAAGAACTCAATATAATCTTTTACAAATTGTATATTTAAAGACATATTATCATTCGTAAGAATCACCATACTTCATTAAAATATAATTATATAAAGTGTCATAATCATAATTCCTTATACACATAATAAATAACTTTTGATTAACAACATTTTTATCTTTCAATTTATCTAAATACCCTTTTATATAATTAACGTCAAATTCTTTACTATCGTATATTAACATTGTACCTAAAATTTTATTATAATTATTCTTACTATTTTTAGTTAGTAACTTATATATATTTTTTTCATCCACCTCTTCATTTGTCAATTGACTAAATACATATCCTTTTGTTTTTTCCCATCTATTTATATCTTCATCGTTAACTTCCTGTTCTATCTGATTTGCTGCGAAAGTTAATTTTTCTTTATTATCTTTATCTAAATCTATACTTCTTTCTTTTGATTTTATTTCAGTTATCCAAATTTCATCTTGATAATAATAACAACCATCAAATCCTTTAAAAAATCCCTGATATGTATCACTATAACCTATTGTTGGACAACAAGATAAAAATCTAGAAGAAATTTCACTTAATCGCATAAAGCAGTGAAACAAAAATTCTCCAATAATTCCAACCTTAGCAGATGAAGTTCTATTTTTCTTAAGAATATATTTTGCTGCATCTTTTAAAGTATCAGTTACACAATTATCAGAAGTCCTTTCGGCTATCATTTTACCTTTAATAATCTCTAAAAAATTATCATCAATTAATTTTTTCAGTTCATCTGTATATTCATCTATATATACTAAACAAGCTTCAACCCCAAATTCTAGATCTAATAATTTGTACTTCATATTGTCAACTCCATACTTCAAAAAATAAGCAGAATCCATCTTAAAAAGATACTGCTATTTTTAACTATTATTATAACATATTTTTCGACATTTTTAAGTATTTACAATTTATTTATATTTAAAATTTAAATTTTTGTATTTTAAAAAATGAAGTGCACAGAAGTTGTGCACTAAACTATATAAATTGTATTTTGAATTTTACGGAGGCAATGTTGTGATAGGCTTAACTGCCAATAGGCTTTTTTTAGCCTGTTGGCAAGCCTTTATCATCACAACATTGGATTCATGCTGTCAAATTCTGTAGAAATGTAAATGATGTGAGACCAACTTTTACAAGAAAATGATGTAGGTCAAAATATCGTTTTTTTTCTTTTGAAGTTAGACATAGGAGAATTCAAAATGGAAAGTTAGTCAAGGTTTGGCGAAGCCAAGTTTATCTTACCTTGATCTAACTTTTTATTTTGGATTATAATTATTAACTTTCAAAAGATAAAAGCATTCTTTGTTCTAAAGGTGTTTTATATTTTAAAACTTGCATAGGGATATTATTAGATCTTTTGAGGTAGACCTCACCTTGTTTTTGTAAGTCTTCTAAAGAGTAGAAAGAATGATTGTTGTAAAATCTCTCATTATCACTTCGATGACTTCTTTCTACCTTGCCATTATGTCTAGGCGTTCTAGGTTTAATTTTGTAATGTTCTATATTAAGAGAAATGCACAGTTCATCGACTGGATGTATCTTTTTCATCTTTTCTCTATTCCAAGTGAATTCCTGTCCATTGTCTGTCTGAATAGTTTTAGGTTTATATCCAAAGTATTCGATAGATCTATTTATAAAATTTACTGTAGAGGCAGGTGATTGTTCGTCATACCAATAGAGAAATCTTTCTCTTGATGCCTCATCAATGCAAGTATATTGATAAAACTTTAAATCACTTGGTATAGAATTAGTTAGACATTCTCTTGGAACATATTTAACATCAATCTGCCATTTTACTCCTAAAGACTTAGGAGTATCATATGGTTTAGGAACATATTTAGAAGTATGATTGATATTAATCTTATATTTAAATCCATTTCTTCTCAAAACTCTATAAAGGCTGCCGGGATGTCTAGAGTAACCTTTATTACTTTTAAGTTTAACCCATAATTCACCTAGAGTAATATTGGGTGTTCTTCTAACATAATTCCAAATCCACTTTAGTTCTTCATCAGTATGAGCATTAGGATGAGGAGTAAGTGGTCTATGAGATTTATCAATTAAAGATTCATTTGTTCCATCATATTTTTTATTCCATCTCATAAGAGAAGCCTTAGAAATATGGTATTTTCTACACACATATTTAACTGAATTACCTCCTCTATATAATTTGACTGCGTATATACGTGTTTCTACCTCGTGTGGTAAATATCTTGAATTATTTGCTTTTTGTGTTATACTGTTCATAGATTTAAGTCCTTTCGTGTTTTTTCTTAAACGATATTTTACGACTTAAATCTTTTTTTGTACATACTCAGGTCTCACATCTATTGTAACTCAACAAACATTGGATTCATGCTGTCAAATTCATTATTGACTATTTATTTTATTTTTGTATAATATATCTCACTTACAGTAGTTAAATTATTGTGCGCTTACTTTTATAATTTGATTTCACTGTAATCTTTTTGTCGTGAAACAATTATCGCTTTTTGTTTATTATTCAATCATTTTTTCATAAAAATTAGATGTTTTTTTCTTTATTATTGTGCACTTTCTTTTGGAAATTCGTTTTTTTTATTAAAATGCACTTAATTGTGCACTTTAGATTGATTCAACGAAATTTAAATTTTAGGGTTATTACAATTTCTAAAATTCTACTTTTTATATATTTTATTTCAATTATTTGTCCTTATACCCAACTAATCTAACAATGGTAACTGAACTCCGCACCTCCTGCATTTATGTGATTAGATAAGACAATCACATCTTTTCCACTTCCAAATGCATCTAGAACCTTTCTAGGCCTTGTCGACGAAGTCAACTCTACATCTCCAGTTCGCGTCATTGCTACGGGAACACCCAACTCTTTAAATCTGTTAAACATGTAATTGCTTATATCCAAAGTCATATTTTTTTCCACAATTCCGTTTCCAGAAGCCCCTCCATCCGCGCCTCCGTGCCCAGGGTCAATTACAATGCCTGTTAAAACTCTGTCTAAGTTACCGTAAGTATTTTTCATATAAAACACATCCTCGGTATAATATATGACCGAGGAATTTAGATGTGCTTTATTCTATTGCAGTCAAAAACTCAGAAACATTTCACTTTATATGAAGTGTTGTGAATAGTATAATTAGACTTCTACCGATTGCTTAACTGTTATTTTTTCGATATACTCCTTTATTCTTTCTAAATTATTCTCTTGATAACCACATCGTTTTTCTTTTAAGAGCAATCTTTTTATGTTTTGCAAATCTGAACATTCTACAAGACGTAGTTTTTTCAAGCGAGGCTCATTTAATATATTATCCGATATTGTATTGTAAAAATCTCGCCCCTCATAGCAAAACAATTGCATAGTAGGGTATCGATTTTTAAGATTGTTAGCAATTATAAGACCTTCTGGATCAAAATCACCGTTGTAATGGATACAAATCTTATTCTGTACAAGCTTGTCTAAAAGCTTATAAACTACATAGTTTGGATTACCCGAAGTGATAATAATAGGGACATTTAAATAAGACAATTTAGATAGAATAGACGGATTTTCAAAGAGGAACACATGACCAATTTTAGTAAATAAGTTATCTATTTTTTCGATATTATGAAGGTTAATGTTTAATGGTTCTTCTGCTTCTTTAAAGCTTTTAATAAAAGTCGTATTGCTGTCGAGCATATAGGTAATCGCATAGTTTGATAAATCATCCACTGCAATTCCCAATTCAGAAAGGAAATCAATTTTTTCTTGATTTGTCAATGGTTCTTCTAGTCCTTTATACAGAGCCAAAATTTTTATGAACAAACTATTGTTTTGTGTACCCATATCCAAAAAGTGTGGATTTCCCGTATGAGATGCAATCAAAGAAAGAGTGCTTGGTGTGAGTTCTTTCAAATTTTCGATAATTTCTAATAAGTTGGACAGTTCTTTCTCAAAGTTCTTTTCCTTGCGATACCTTTTCACTAATAAAGAATGTATCGAACTCTTTTCTTGCACGATTCTGCCAAATTCTTGTCTTAATGTTGGTGAAAGATTATTTGCAATATTTCTGAAAAATTGTTGCTCAGTTTCTCTCTTTTGGTTTCGGATGGTAGCTTTTGGGATAGGTTGTTTTCCGAAGTAGTTGATAAACACTGTCTCCCAGGAGAAATTTTCATAAATCGTGTTTTTTAGCTTTTTTTCTATTTTTGAAAAAGAGGTTTTGAAGGATTCGCCTGGATAAAGTTTCTGTCCAAAAAATTTTGACAGTTCTTCTGCTTCCAGCTCGGTCAAATTGTCTAATGCGACAGTTCCACTGTATCGTCCTAAAGAAATGTATTTTTCCTTAAGAGCAATGAGTAACCTGTCAAAACCTCTTCTTTCTTTAAAATATGTCCATAGGTTCATCTTCCACTTTCCTTTTTTGTACTACTTCTTTTACAAATCCGTTCCAATGATATCGTCTTATTCCTACAACCGAAGAATTATTCGGTCTTAACAATTCCGATATTCCTAATTCTTTAATCGTATCAAAGTCTCCCCATAGTGCTTGTGATGTGAGAATATAATCGAGATTTAGTGAACCCATGATTCCAAACATTTCTCGAATGTTTGCATCATCGACACCCGCAAAAGCTTCATCGAGAGCGACTATATGAGGTGCATTCTTTCGAGCACTTTGTAGTTTAGCACAGACCGCGGTGAAAAGTGGTAGATACATCGTTTTTGCTTTTTCTCCACCACTGAAGACAGAGAAAACTTTGTCTGTGAGTTCATGTCTATTTTCGCCTGCTCTCGTGTAATACATTTTGAATTGGAACCAGTTGCGATAATCGAGGATGTCAAAAATAATATCAGCGTAGCTCTCGTGGGTTTCCTCTTCAATCCTACTTTTTAATTTAGAACGGAAGTGTTTTATCAGTTTGTCACTGTCAGACGGTTTTATCATGTCTGGATTTATGTTGAATAAGCTTATCAATTCGCGGGTGTCTATTTCGTCAATCGAGTCTTTATCTTTAGGATGCCATTCTAATTGGAATGATAGCGCGCTTGATGTTTGCATATTTCTCATAATTTGGTTTATCGTCTTAATCCACTTTTTGGCATCATCGATGTGTTCCCGAATTTTGTTACCTACCGTTTTTAAAAGTATTTCTTCGAAAAGATTTCTATCTTGGTCACTTATGATTTGTTCATTTTCTATTATCGAGGCGTTTAGTTCATTCTCAAGAGCGAATAAGTTCATTGTGCGGCCTTGGTAAATGACAGTATAGTCTCTTCTCGTAGCTGTTTCATAAACAGCCTTGAATTCCCCCTCTTCCACCGTCTCAAAGAGAGTTTTATATGACAGTTTGTATTCCGCTAACTCATTTTTGTATTTATTGTAATTGTCGACAAAGTTTTCGAAAAGTGTTTTTTCATCTGCATTTTTCTTGGCAGATAGTTGGTCGAAGACCCTATTCGCTAATTCTGTATCGTTTCCTTCGCATTTCATGACATAGTTTAGATTATATTCATTCATAAATATATTTCTATATATCTCTGTCATGTCTTTTTTTGTATTATAGCTAATTCGATTATTTTCTAAAGCGTTTTTGTAGTTTGTCAAATCTGCAACCAATGTCCCTTTTTCTTCTCTAAGGTTACCTTGTTTCTTAGGAATCGAATCGATTTTTTCGTCCAGTGTTCTAAGCAATTCGCTCAATTTTTTAGTTTCTTCTGAGTTTAGGATTTCCTCAATATTGTTTTTTGTAGACATGTATTTTTGAGCTGTTTTTTTATTTTCTTCTATTTTGAGGTATATTTCGCCGAGCGATGCAGTGATTTCTTCTATTCTTTCGTCTATTAAGGAAAGATTCTCTCGATTTTGTATTAATTGTTGGTAATCACTTTTTAAATCATTTATTTCATTTATCAAGATTGTCAACGAACTTAAAGCATCACTGATTGATTCTTCAGTTAATGGTAGAGCAATCGTATCTTTGTGTTCGTTTATTTCTTTATACAATATATTCAATGAGTCTTTCAATGAAGTTGCTTTTTCCTCCGTTTGTAGAATTTCTTTTTTTTTGATATCTAGCCGAAGTTCTAACTCGTTTATTCCTATGATAATTTCTTCCACTTTCGTGTCATTTGGGTACAAGGTTTTTTCGTGTTCTATTGTTTGAACTTCCAGTCCCTTTTCTTCTAAAGCTTTCTCTAATTGTGCCTTTGTCTCTTCCACTTCCTTGATAGCAGACATTTTTGCATCGATAGTTTTTTGATGAGCTTCAATTCTGGCAAGAATACCGATATATTTTTGATTTTCATTTTGCGCACCGTACCCATGAATCGTCTCTATTTTAAATGAATTTTCACTGAAAGAAATGAGTTCATCGCTATCAATACTTAAAGACTCCAAAACGTTGATGACAATTTTACTTTCGAAATCTATATTTTTTGCACAACTAAAGTACTTCGTTAGATTGTTTCTTTTTTTTGGACCCGGTGTCAAGAAAACACCTTTATGGTTGACGACTTTCTCTAAGTCCTTCGTATCGATAAGAAGTGCGTTAAGAAGTCCTGCTTTTAGCATTGTCGCCTCAATATGATTTTTTGTCTTTGCGGAAAGATTCTCGATGAAGTCTACTGCTTTATAGAATGGAATAAATGGGACATTTTGGCTCTTTAAGAATGCAAAAGTACTTTCTTCCTCTATATCTAATGGTATCTCTTCTTCTTTTTGATTTTTAAGTTCTTCCAGTTGACAATGTAGCGTACTAAGATTTTCTTTCGTAGCTTTTAATTTATTCTCGATGAAATAAAATGCTTTGTTCGCTTCTTTATAGTAGGAATCGGCAAGATTTTGATAGAATGTCTTTGCTTCATCATAATTGCTCTTTGAAAAATCGTATGTCGGTTTTAGAAGACGATTTTTATCGTCTGCATCGAATTTAACAAATTGATTAGATTTTTCTATAAAAAGTATTTCATCGCGCATAGTAGCAAGCATTTCTTCTAAAGAACTTTGTCCTATCTCTAATTTGTGAATTAGGTCGCTCTGCTCTTTGTTGAGAATGTTCAGTTCGCTTTCTATTTCACCGAAGTGTATTTCTTTTATCGTTTTTTCTTTTAATTTTGAAAGCACTTCGTATAACTTTTGGTTATGACCATTTGTCCTTTGTAATATGGAATCAAAATCAATTATATTTTTATTGTCTTTTTGGTAATCCTTTAAAAGTAAAACTGGGTCATTAAACATGACTTCACTGCATAATCCATCGATAGAATTAATAGTTCTTGCAATTCTTCTTTCAAGAGATGCTAACTCATCTTCGCAGTGCTTTTTTTTCTTTTCCGCGTCTAGTCTTTTATTTTCCAGCGCTTCTTGTCTTTCAGAATAGCCTGAAAGCTCTGCGTTCAATTTGGTAATGGCTTCTTCTAACTCTTTTACTTTTTGAATATTGCTTTCTAAATCTTTGCTATCAATTTCTGAACGAGACTTTTTGGCTGCTTCTAGTTCGATTTCAAGTTCCGTTAAACTTTGGTCGAGTTCAACAATTTTCTTTTCAGCATTGACGATTTTGTTTTCAATTTCAGCAAGTTCAGCTTTTGCTTTTTCCTCTGCTACTCTGCTCTCTTTAAAATTACTCGCTTTTTTATAGAGTATCGATTCATTATAGTTTCTATAAGATTGCATGAGATAAGATAATTGCTTTAAGTGTTTTTTCAGTTGCTCAATCTTTTCTTTGGTGTTATCCATCTCTTCCACTGCTTCAGAAAGAGGCCGCAAATCATCTTCTGTAAGAGGTTGTAATACTTTACTTAAAATGTCCATCAACACGGTCGGTTTATAATCTTTCGAAAGCTTAGGACTACGTAGTTGAATTAATACATTTATGAATTCATCATAATCTTCGAGATTTTGAAATCCAAATAGAATGTTATTTACCATTTTTTTATATTCTTTAGTTGTATCGACAAGTGTATTCATAGGGCCTAAAGCTGTTCTTAATTCGTTTTTGCTTAAAGGTACTTTTTGCACATGGTTTTTGTAAAGAAAGAAATCTCTGTTTATTCGTTTGCCATCCGTGATAGCGAATCCCCAAAAATCGACTGGTCGACCTTTTCGTGCGTGAAGCCCCATACCTATCGTTATATATTTAAGTGTCGATTCTTCATAAAATTCCATAAAGAGGTATCCCGTCGCTTCGTTTTTTTGTTCTGTGTCGTAGCCACCAAGTAAATAAGCTTCGATGTGTTTATCGGTACTACCGAAAGGGTCCAATCGCTTCGGAGATTTGTTTCCATCTAAAATGAGTGGGATAAATGATTGCATCGTGACCGATTTTCCAGAACCGTTTTCTCCCCTCAAGAGAAGTTTACCATCTGCAAAATCAAATTCTTCGTCATCATATAGCCAAAAGTTTAATAATCCTATCCTTGTAGGTTTATAATTCATCAAATTCACCTTCATTCGTTAGCTGTAAATGTTCAGCTTGTTTTTGTTGCGTTAGCTTTGCGATAAATCTATCGACTAATGGATAGACTATCACCGTTTCCCCTTTTATCATTATAAAATGATACGCTTCCATAGCTGTATAGATTTCTTCCAATAATTTGTTCAGGGGAATATCTGTATATTTTTTGCTAAAGTATTCTGTTTTTTCTTCTCTAGCACTGCGAATCATTTCATCAAATTCGCTTCGAGAAAGAGTAAATGTTTCATCCTCTCTTATCTCGATATTTTTATTTTGCCTATAATCTTTAAGCGTCTTATTAATGAGTAAAATCAAATCACTCATATTTTTTGTATTAGGAAAGTATTCTTTTTGTACAGCGTATTCATCTGTGAAAGTCATACACATATTTTTAGTAATCTCCACTTCAAAATTGATTTTTTCTTGGAGTTCTTTTTCAATCATTTTATGGAGATGTTTGACATAATCCTCTTCTCCTCGAGTTAACTCGTCTTTGGTGGTCGCGGGCGCATACAAGAGATGTCTATAAACTTTATATTTGCGGACTTCCCCTTTTTCAAAGTCTTGGTCTTTCCATTCTAAATCGAGGAAATCTTCTGGTGTTTTGCAGTCGTAAATTTCAAAATCGAATGATGGTATGACATAGTTAGCAAGACCCGTAGCTTCATACAATGCATCGGCTTCTATATGTTCTTGAAAACTTTTGTTATCTTGGTCTCGTAGGAATATTACGTTTATTCCAATGAGGTAATCGAGTACTCGGATTAAGCTTCGTCGGTCTATGGCATTATCCCAGTTTGGAATATGGTCTAATTTCAGTGTAATAGCTGTATTTTTTATATATTCGATTAGCTCAGACAAAATAAATTTGTCTCCTCTCGTCTTTTCCTCGAGATAAATGAGCATAATGAAGAGGATGACATAGTCGAGAACTTTTGTAAAATCATTAATGCTGTATTCTTTGCGTGCATTGGCTGGGATTTTCTCGAGTTTAATAAAACGGTCATGCACTATCAGTTTATTCCCTGCGGTTCGATGCATAAATTCTCTTATCTTGTCTTGATTCTTTTTAAGAAGATAATAATCCTCTTTGTTTTCTTCTTTTGTAATCCAGAAATTATTTAAGAGTAAATTCATTTCCTTTTCCAATGATACTTCTTCCATGTTATCCTCCAAATACGATTTCGATGGCTTCCATTTCGAATATACCATCCTCCGCCTCTAAATTACATCGGCCTTCTATGTACTTAATCGTATATTTTTTTCCGAATACGGGGTCTACACCTTCTGAGACCTCTTTATTTAATTCTCTTTTCGACTTTTCTAAAAGTTTAAAAATGTAGTCTCTTTCTTCTGGAAGGATAGACACTTTTCCTTTTAACTCTTTTTTCCCTGTTGCAATAAAGTTGCTCAATATTTCTCGATTTCGCTTTTCTTCGCGTCGAAATGCCTCGAGGAGGAGCTCTTTTTCTCTAGTTTTATCCTTGATTGGCTCTTTGTCGCTTTTACATTTAACGCCTCTTTTTACAGGGTCTATTTTAATAATAATCGAATCGACATCGAGACTCGGTATAATAGAATCGCTTTGAAGCTGACTCGACCCTTTAAAATGCCTCACTATATCTACCCCGATTACGGCACTTGCAAGTTTCTGTGCTTCTTCAATGGTACTTTGTTTATCGAAAAGATGGCAAAGATATTTATAATCTTCTTTTCTATTTAACATATTGCCATGTAGTTCGATGAGACTTGACGCGTATTTGGTTATTTTCGATATTATGCTGTTCGTGGCTTTTAGAAGTCTTTCTCCTTCGCTCGGACCTTTGGAACTTATAAACCATTTACGAATGCTTAACCACTTTCCAAAATTTACTTCTCTTAAGTAATCGTAATCAAAGTCCGGCCTAATCTTTGGTGCTTTTCTTTGGTAGTTTACTAAACAATCCATAAGATATGTCACATTTTCGTCCTTTATCTCTTCAAGTATTTTTTTAATTTCTTTACTGTGCTTAATGTATTCTTTAATAAAATCTTCCAAATAATGAATGAGTTCATTCTTTTTGGAAATAAAACTTTCATTCTGGAGTAATTCTTCGGTTCTAACTTCGTGAAATTTTTTGATAAAATCTTGATAGTTAAAGTTAAGGTTTTCAAAATCTGTGATGAGGTCGTTCCACATTTCGTATATATCTGTTTCAGTCATTGTCGTGATGTTTAAAACTTTTTTGAGCATACTTTTAATTCTTTCAAACAATCTCGGCTCGAGAGAGGCAACTTTTACAACAAGTTCCTCTAAACGTATGGTAAGACGCTCGATTTCGACGGCATAGTCTGTCATTTGGTATCGAAAGTTATTGAATTTGAATTTATCCAGCGTCGTTGCATTTTCAGTATCTTGAACTGGGGTCAATGAACCTTTTGATACCAAAAAGTCCAAGTCTCTTTGGCAGTCCTCAATCGTATAATTGGGTATGCTAGAACACAACTCCGCATAAATATCTTCTTTATAAAGCCAATTCTCTGCTTGCTCATGCTTTTGATAGAAAAATCGCATAATGGGTCTATATCTAAAAGTATTTTCTTGGTTTAGATATGCGGTTTCTGTTATCTCTTTAACTAATTTATCAGTAATTTCCATGACATGTCCCCCTTTTTTTGCTTTATTTTAACATTATTTACCGTAAATTGGAAGTAAAAATGCAGTTCAGTACCAATTTAGGAAAAGGTAAGGAGAAAGCTACTAATTTAGACAAATATTATCGGGAGGTTTTATTTATCTGCTATCTTATTAGAAAAATAAAAAAGAATTTTTAAATGATAATTCTTTTTCGTATTAAATTATAAATTTTTTATTAACATTCGCTATGCAAATTATATACTCTTTAAAAATGCATCGTTATTTTCTTTTTTACCTAAAGGGACTGAAATCAATCCCCATGCGTCGAAATTAAATAGTGAATTTGCTGTATCTGTGAAATATATGTCCTCGTTTTCTCGCTTGTCAAACAAACCACTTAAAGTCTTCTCCTTTACGACATCTTTAGCATTTGGCAAATCGAGAGATATGTTTTCTACTGCAGCATTGTTGTTCGATGCCACTAACATACTAAATCCTTTTAAGGCGTCGTGCATTTTGTAGTATTTTCTAAAATACTTGTTATTGTTGTTTTCGATTTCTTCTTTTTCGAAGGCATCGTCAGCATTTTTAAAATTGGCGAGCCTGATGGCACGTTTTACTATTTTGTCTGCGACGAGCTCTTTCACGAGGGTCGTCTTGCCAGAGACAGGATGGCCATTGACTGAGAATACTGGTGTTGCCTCTATGGTAGTCAAGTTGATAGTGACTTGCTGCATCATGGCTGGGTGGTATTTACTAGGCCACTTCCCAAAAGGAAAAGCTTCTGGACTTAAAATACCTTTTAGGTTTGCTATGTCTTTGTCGATTTCAATACGTTCTATTTCTTTTGGTTCCAAAAAGTTTTCTATTTTTTGAGGAATATTGTTTCTAATTTCATCTAAATCTTGTAAGTAAAAGCTAGGATGAATCGCCGACATTAGAGAAGATTCTTCGTTTTCAGAGACGTAAATTTCTTCTTTTGTTACGACTAAAATCGCCTATAAATAAAGTGTAGATTGTACTTTTCTTAGAATCTTTTGCTTTGCTTTTATTTTTGCGAAGACTCGAAAAATTAAAATCCTCGTTTTTCTTTTTGCTTGTGTAGATTACATTTTGAGTCGGGTAAACTGGACTCATATATTCTAGGTTATAAGAATAGTTTACAATTTCATTTTTTGCCATAGTTATCCCTTCATTTTGTGATATTTTATCGAATTTGGCAAAAGATTACAATTGCAATTGATTTCAATTTTTTATAAAACTTTACTAAAAGATGGGCTTGTTTACTACCAAAAACTTTTTACAAACTCCTTGTTGTAAAAAATACTAACTCAATGTATCCGTTTTCTTGGAGTGCCTAGTTTTTCTCTTTGGCAAAAGAAAAAGTTGCAACCTATTCTTCGTTTGCAACTGTCAGTTTAAGTTTAACATCTTGTTTTTTTCCATTACGTTCAATTGTAACTGTGACTGTGTCTCCTACCGTATGTCTGTATAGATAGTACCTCAATCTAGCCACATTCTTCACTTCTTCGCCATCTATTGCAACGATGATGTCTCCGCGCGTCAGTCCCGCTTGTGCGGCAGGAGCACCTTTTTGTGCTTCGACTACGACGACTCCAGATGTAAGTTCTGTGTTTAAAGTTATTCCATTGCTGTAAAGACTCCATCTGTCGGATAAGTTCAACATTTTGACACCTATTAGAGGCTTTTTGATGGATTTTCCCTCGATTATAGCGTCTGCAAAGGTGACTGCGTCTTCGATTGGTATTGCAAAGCCGATTCCTTCGACTCCATTTGAGACGAGTTTCATGTTCGTTATACCGATGACTTGTCCATTTGAATTGGCAATAGGTCCTCCACTGTTTCCGGAGTTTATAGCGGCGTCTGTCTGAAGAACTTTCATGACATAATCAGAAGTATTTGAGCTTGTAAGAGATACTTCGACCATTCTATCTTTTCCGCTTACTACTCCTCTCGTGACTGACCAGTAATACTCTGTATCAAGTGGTGCACCTAGAGTAAATACAGTATCTCCAAGGCGAACGTCTTCGCTTTTACCTATTTCGGCGACGTCGACAATTTTATCGGCATCTACACTTAAGACTGCTAAATCGGAATATTCGTCTGTGCCTTCGATCTTAACCTCGACTTCTTCGCCGTTCGTAAATATTACTTTAACAGCCGATTTTCCACTTAAATCTACTACGTGATTGTTCGTGAGAATGTAGGCTTTTTTGCCATTTACCTTATATACGAATCCTGTACCGCTTGCCGAAAGTGTTTCATTTTTGTAAACTGTAACTACGACGACTGCATCGTACAATTTTTCTACGGCGTCAGCGATGCCGTTTTCGTTGACAGTTACTTCTTTTTCGCTCTTATTGATAACTGTACTCGTCGAACCCATAGGCATGACATAATAGACAAATAAGTACATGGACGCTGCTCCGATCAATCCTGCGATAAAACAAGCGAGCCAGTTCGTAGAATGAGATTTATTCTTTTTTTCATCTTTTATTTTTTTTGGTTTGACTGTTTTTTTGACAGTTTCTTTTTCTTGAGTTTCTACAATTTCATTTTCCATTCGTTTTCACGTCTTTCTATTTTACATTTCAATTAACTTAGTATAATCTTTAGGAAATCCCATAAAGCTCATGACGTCTTCGATGTCTATTACTTTGAGCTTTCCTTCTAGAACTGACTTTTCATAGTCTATCTCTTTAATTACGAGTCTGAATTCTTCCTCCGTCAGCATAAATTTCATGATCAGAATAAGTGCAAAAAGATCGTTTTTTCCACTCGTATATTCGTCATCCAACATCGGAAGTTCGAGCATCGTATGGTACTTGTTTGTCTCTATGGCTACTGCTGTCCTATTGTCATAAAGTATGTCCTCATGAGCACATAGATTGCGATAGTTCGCTAGTATGGGCAAAAAACTCAAAAGATCTGTAACTCTAAGATTATAGATGTCGGCGATTTCTTCTTGATCTTTCGATTTCATTATGGAATATAATTCACAAACTATGCCAAAAGACAATACTTTTACAACAACCCAGAGTGGAATATAACCATAGTTATAAATATAGTGAGTGGTAGCCGAGTGTTGTCCACCGTTTACTCGAATCTGTCTTTTGATTTTTCTCAAAAGGTCGTTTACTTGTCTCGACTTATCTGGATGAGTATTAAAGTTAGATGGCCTCAAATAATCTTTTTCTTTAAAACCATAATTTTTAGATAACTGATATGAGAATATGCTTTTTAAATTGTTTTCTAAAATCAACAAATTTTTAAATATGATGTTTCGCAGTTGTCTATCAAAGTTGAACATCGCATATAGTTCTCTAAAATTAGTATTCGGCTTAAATTGTTTAGACCTTATTCCCTGCATGAAAAGATGTCTGTATCCACTTATAAAAAAGTAGTTTTCTCTTAAAAGAGTATCTCTAGCAGAATCTTCATCTTCGATGACAAGACCTTTATCTTTTAGAATTTGAATTTGCTCGTCTATCGTTTTGAACGTCTTTTGCATGTACCTTCACCTAGTATAAAATTATACTACAAGTTACAAGAAAATAATAGCCCCTTTATGGTAAATTGTTGTTATGAAAAGATGAAATCTCTGTGAAATTCGATTCGAATTTAAAAGAAAAAATTCTAAATTTGATATTTGAATTTTTAAATGAGTCTTCCTATTGTTCTATTGTTATTAGTAATTCCTCTGTTAGGGGATGTTGAATCTACTTTAGTATTCTAGTGGAATATGTTTACTATGTTTTGTACTTTATCTATACCATGCCATAATTGTAATCTCCATTCTTAATTAAATTACAGTATGGTTTTGTTCTAGATAGAAGCTGAATTCATTGAGTTTACAAATATCGTCGATTAAATTTAAATAAATTATATACTCTTGTATTATGAAAAATATTCTATCAAAGCATAGCATATTATCTTTGACAATTCTTCCCTATACTTTTTGGTTTTGAGGTTGGCTCTATCTCTACTGCTAGATATAAATCCATATTCTATAAGTACGCCGGGAGGGTCTATTCTTTTAAACATATATTTATCGTCGGAAATTTTTTTATAGTCTCTATCTAATTTTAAATACGAGTTCAGTTTTTTTTGAAGTATATCGGCGATTAGTTTATTTTGGCTATTAATTTCACTATAAAAAACTTGACTACCGTAGTATTTAGAATTGCTTAGAGAATTCATATGTAGTGATATGTATAAATCAGGTCTATTTTCATTGATGAGCTTGATCCTATTTTCAAAATCACTTCTTTTACGTCGTGAAGCGGAAGGACTGCTCAAGTCATAATCCCCAGTGCGTGTCATTATGACGGTCGCCCCAAAATTCTCTAGTTCTTTTTTTAAGGTATGAGAGAATTCTAAATTGTAATATTTTTCGTATTCTTCCTTATAAATTGAGCCAGGGTCTAATCCTCCATGACCAGGGTCCAATATTATGAATTTCCCAAACAGTGGGAAAGAATTCGACGGTTGAAATTTTGCTGCGAGAGAGATTAACATTATAAAAACAAGTATAATTAAAAAGACAAATTTTTTCATAGTTAATTATATGCCTTTTATCTGTTATTAACATTATTATTTAAATGATTTGTCTAATGTTTTCGTAATATTTTATTTCCATCTTTGTTTTGTTTAATCTAATATAGTCTTTTCTCTTCTTCAGTCAGTATGCTATATTTTTATTTGGAAACTTCCAATTTTCTAGTTTAAACAGCAAAATAAGTTTCACCTAATACTACTACTTTAAATTTAGGATTAGCATTTTAAACAATTAAATAGCGAGCATATCTACTTAGTTTGTAATCAATTATGTCTTTTCAGTAACTTTCGTTTTCACAATTTTGGGGTAAACTCCAATATGAAAAAAGTAATTTTTGAGAGTAAGCCATACTATTAAAAAAGATGCTTTCCAACATTTTGGATACCTATATAAAGCACTTTCTCCTTTTCCCAAAGTGTAGATCATTAGTAAATTTTATAACTAAAAATTTCTTCAAATTTATCATAATTTATACCATCAGATGCATGCCATCTATTAATTGGATAAGAAAAGTCATTTTTATGAGTAATAGGTGATCTATGATATTCGTCTACAAATTTTTCTTCGTATGACGGATATTCTTTGCTAGCTAATATACCACAAATTCCAAGAATATCTAAAATTTTACTTATTTCATTTTTATTACTTTTAAATTTTTTTCTTTTAATATGGAAGATCTCAACTTACCAACCATATCTTTTGACTCTAAATTATATACACAGTCTAATATTCTTTTTAAAATAATTTTATCTTCATCAGAGGGCGAAATTTTAGGTAATTTTAAAAATTGCTCTAAATCGAATAAAGCATAGTCAAGTGATGTATGTCGTACACCACCATATTTATATCTTTCCAAATTGAAAACATTTAAACCATATTTTTTTCATATTGATTTGGCTGCTTTGCCCATGCGTACCAACCACATATATAGCAATGATTATCACCACAATGTCCGTATCCAATATCTATTTTATGTTTTGGAATTGCTTTTGCAAAGAAGAAACTTCCTAATGCTGAACGATATTCTAACTTTCTTGTTGATAAACTATACAAAAAGGCATTAGCAACTTCTACAACACTTATTTTTGACAACACATCATTCGTCTTTTTCAAAGTATTGTCATGACTTTCGTAAGTCGGATAATCAAACATATATCCATTTTCCTTTGCGTAATCAATGTCTTCTTGTGTTATTGAACCATTTTCACTATTTTTTGGACAGTATATATTGAATAAAATATCTAGTCCTTTATCTAATTTTTTTTCACAATTTAATCTCACTTTCAAATACTTATTTATATATAGTTCTTGTTTTTTGATTATAACAGAAAAACTGCCTATTTACTAGCAGTTGTTATCAATTTTAAGTAGAACATCTAAAGTATTCTCTTCTTATGTTATGAGTTTTAATCGTTTTCATAATTCTTAAGATATGAATCAGTATACTTATTTTGATAATCTTAGTTGTACATTTTTTACTTTTTGTTTCTTTTCAAGGTAATCAGAAATTAATGACTAAAAAATGCTTCGTTATTATAATTTAATATTGAATAAAAGCTATAACAGATAATTACTTAGTATCTTTTTTCTTTCTTTTAAGTTGTAGTAACGCTATTATTTGAATGGCTTTTCCATATTTTATGTTGTAAATGATAATTATTGCGCGCGCAATTCTTTCAAGTGGTCAATTTGCCATTTTCTTTCGGCTTCCATAATTTCTATCACGTTTTCCTTATCTTCATCTATGTATTTATTAGCAGAGATTACATACATCGCTGTTCCTTCTGCATGAGTGGGAACATGGCAGGTCGCTAAGCAATGACTTGTCGCTCTAACTATTTGACAACAGGCCTTATTGTTTTTTTCTATCTCACGTGCTAACTCTAAAACCGTCCAACAGTATTTTCTCGCTTCCCACATCGAAATTTTATCATCTATACAGTCATTTAAAATATTGAGAGCTGTTTGAGGTATAGTTTCGTTTGGGTAGTATTTTTCAAAAACAAAAAAGACTCTATTAAGACAATCGATTGCCCATCGAGCCAATAATTTATGCTCTGTTTTTGATATTAAGTCTTGTATTTCTGGATCGTGTTTAGCTAAAGAAAAATTTTTCCTATCTATTGCCATATTATATCATTTATGCGTCATATCTGTTCAATTACACTATTCTCGCATAAAGGTGAAGTTTTTGTATAATTATCGACGATCTCTTTCATTTCGGCAAAAGAAGTCCCGTAAAAGTATAAATTTGTGTTTTTTTCGCCCATATAGTAACTATGATATTGACCTTTTTCTTTTAGCAACTCATCTATTTCGGTGATGACGTCGTTTACATCGTTTTCTTCATATACCTTTTCATCCAATTCAGTTCCATCGAGTATTAGGTTAAGACCTTCAAGTGTTCCGATTTCTTCCTTTTTTCCCTCGTACTCTATATAGCTTCCTTTTGCAATCGTGTTAACAGCGTTTAAGAAAGAAATAAAATCAGCAATTCTATCCTTTTTAATATTGAACTCTATATCGCAAGAAATTGGCATTTTCTCCTCTGTCAATAATGTTCTACCACCTGTAACTTCTCCTATATCATGTTTGTGCAAAACCTCATCTATGGGATCCTCAAATAAATTTCCTCTGTCGAGAGGCATCAAGCGCATATTTAAATGCAATGTGACATAGCACATATCGCCATCGATCAATTTATCTTTATTTTTTTTATTAAATAGTTCCATAGATATATCTCCTTTTTAAATTACCTTTTCGGCATAATTTTATATATGCATTATATCAAAAAATAGATTTTTCGCCAGTGGTTATACATTTCGAGTATGGATTTATTAAATGTGAAAAGTTTGAAGAAAGAGGAATAGGTGTCATAAAAAGTAACAAGATAAAAAGACATATTTTTCAGATGTATCATATGTCCTTTTAATAAATTAAGTATTATTTTAATTACCAGGAAGAACCTCCACCACCTCCGGAGCCTCCTCCTGATGATCCTCCGCCCGATGAACTGCTACTTCCTCCTGAACTACCGCCAGAGCTACTGTAGGGAGTTGATGACATCGATGCCTCGGCAGTCTTCATAGTAGACGTCATAAATGTGTTGAACGATATCACGTTGAACCCGTTTCCACTTTCATACCAGGATGGTTCTCTTAGGGAGATCGTCTCAAATTTTTTGATCCATTTATCAGATACACCTAGGACGTATGTATATGGTAAAATGTCATAGTAATATGTAGGATTTTCTTGAACTAAAGCTTCTAATTTTTCTTTCTCAGCAGTTTCTAAGAATCTTTTAAATCCTCTCAATTTACCTAGCATCTCTGTTCCATATTTTGTCCTTTTTGACATATTTATCATGAAAATGGCAATCGTTATTAATGCAATTAGGCCAATTATAAACGAAATTAAATATGCTTTATCTATTAGCAGCGATGGTAGCACTAGGAATAGCCCAGGTATTCCACCAAAGCCAAGACCCCATATTATTCCGAATAATATTTCAGCTATTGAAGCGACTTTAGACGTCTTGAACGTCTTTATTCCATTTGTGACGAGTCCAAATAATACGCTGAGTCCTATTGCAGGGAAAGCGATCGCAAAGGGGATGATTAGAGGTTGATCACTTTCAAGTATAGCGGGAATTGTGATAAGACAGTAAATAGCAAGAAGCATGATTACGAAATATTTTCTTTTCGTGGTTGCCGATTTTTCGAATATTTGCTCTCGATTACTCTTTTTGTTTATTATGTTTTTAATCTGGTTATTGGTAGTATAAAAATTATTGCAAAGCAGGGCACCATTCGTCTCAGTTTTTCCGTATTCAAATAGTCCATTCATAAATATCTCTTCATAGGCGTTTATGCCGTCATAATCTTTTAACTTCTCGATGGTAAATTTGATCTCTTTATTTATTCTTGAAACCACAGAAGAAAGACCATATTGTTTGTAATCAACAGGCTTGTCGATTTCTTTATAGATGTTTAGCATGTTTTCATAATATTTTATTTTTTCAGTATTAGTCTCTTTTTTTATAAGATTTTCTAGTTCTAAAATTTTCTTTTCAGCTTTTTCCTTAGCTTCACTAGACAGACCTACTTTTTCAGCTTTCAGATCTATCTGTTTATCGGTTATTTTCAGATATCCTTTGTTGGCCAAGTAAATTAGTAGAGATGTAACATCTCTATTGTATGCTTTACCGTTATATATAAATCCTGCCTCTAAGCTATTCATGTTCTCTGGTGGATAGAATTCGACTGTTTCGACGACAAGATCATCTTTTCCATATTTGAACCAAAGGATAAAAGATATTGCTATAAAAAGTATGGATACGACAATGGAAATGTATACAACTGGGTTAACATAGTTCTTGGCTCCTTCAAAGTATCCTTCTTCAAATTCACACCGAACTGTAATTCCTTGTCTACTTTTTAAAATACCTTTATATTTTCCTGTGATCGTATTTCCTTTTACTTCGTATTCGATTTTAGAATTGTCGATCGAACTAGCATAACCGGATGAAAAGCCTAATTTTTCTTTATCAAATTCCTTATGCAATCTAACTGTGAAAGTTATATTTTCGATCATAGTATCCCATTCTGTACCGATTAAGTTGTAGTAAAGTTCATCTTTATCTTTCAGTGGATCTTTTCCTAAGTTATATTTGTATTTGATTTTGTAGGTTTTGCTTCCTGTGATCGTTTTAGTTGTTGAACCTATCCTTATTTCATATTCGCCGTTACTTTTTTTAGTTTTAAATTCATCATCGACAGTTAAGTCACTTATGTTAGCATAGTTCTTTGACGCTGTTCCGTCTAGCCTTGTTACAGTATTGAGATAAGGAATCGTCCTGATGATTCCGTGTTTTGGGATATTGAATCTTGCTGTGATGGTTTCTGTGATATCTAAGACGTTGTTTTTGTTTACTGTGATATCTACGTTGTATGAAGATATTATGTAATCAAGATATGAATAATCGGCATTCCCGTTTGGGTTATCATTTTTTGTCGTAGTATTGACATTTGGAGAAGTAGAAGATGTCGAAGGCTTAACTGTATAATATGATATTTTATAACTAGCAATGTCTTCTATATTAGCATCTCCGATAAAATCTCCTTTAGAAAGCAATACATTCATAAAGCGTTGAAATTGATAATTTCTATAAAAAGTTTCTTTCTTCTTTGATACTGCGACAAGGTTATTATCGATATCATAGTAATAGACAGTAAAATTGATTTCTGTGTAGTTAGTGTCTGCAATGTAATCAATTCTTCCGTTTAAATTACCTTCATTATTTTCGTTTTGGTCCCATTTATAAAAGGTCGCATTTTTGATATTTATATCTTCGCCTTCATACGAGAAGGGCTTTCCACCTACAATAGAGATATATTCGCTTGTGAAGGATTCTGCATGAACAGAGTCTATGCCCCAAAAAAGGCCCGTTAATAGGATTATGAAAATCGCGTAAAATTTAATAAAATCATGTTTCATCTAACTCACTATTCTTATCCTTCTTAATTTTTTGATTTTAAAGTTTTGTTTGGGTTTACTACTTCATAAGAATCTGTAATCGAGATGAAAGCCTTTGGGTCGATCTGTTTAACTCCCTCGCGAAGCCTATAATAATCTTTGGTCGGAATAACGCACATGATGACTTTGTTTTTAGCTTTTAAGAATCCACCTTTGGCATCGAATGTGGTAAGATCGTAGTTAAGTTCATTAAGGATATAATCTCTCACGTCGTTTTCTTTTTTTGTTATTATGTAGAAAACTTTAGAGTCGCTTACACCTAAATATGCTCGGCGCGAAATAAACTCTATCAATATTATCGAGATAGCTGTGTACATCGCTCCTTCTAGTCCGTATAGTTTGATTGCAAGGGCGATCCAAACTAAATCTAGACAATAGTTTGCGAGGTATCTTCTAGGATTGTCGATCATTTTGCTTACAAGCATGATTACGTCTGCACCACTTGTATACCGATTTTCTTTGTATATGAATCTTGCTCCCATACCTATAAGAGCGCCGCCATAAATCGATATAAGCAGTTTATCTACGTCTTGCAAGTTGACTATCGTTGCGATATTCGAAGTGACGTATACGAAGATTGGAACTAAAATAAACGGAAGTATCAATCTTTTTATCGTCTTCTTCGATAGAAATATACACGACAATAAGAAGAAGATAAGATTCGCTGCTGCGAGGGAGATACTTAAATCGATCTTTGTTTTAGCTCCATACATGATGGCAAAACCGAATACTCCTGAGGGGATCAAACTTCTATCTTTGAAAAATAGGTTTAAAGAGATTGCTATCATCATGCAACCTAAGATTATCTTAAGATACTTCGTTATTATTTTCATTTCAATTACCTCTTTTATTCTTTAAAAAACATTCCATGAAAGGCAGGATGTCGCCGTCTAGAACTTTGCTAGCATTGCTCGTCTCATAGTTAGTACGAACATCTTTAACAAGTTTGTATGGTTCTAGGACATAATTCCTTATTTGAGAACCAAAATTTATGTCGACGATGTCTCCTTTTAAATCACTTTTTTCTTTATCTTTTTTGGCTTTTTCCATAGCGTATAGCTTGCTCTTTAACATCTGCATAGCTATATCTTTATTTCTGTTTTGACTACGTTCTATTTGGCAAGTGACGACAGTTTTGGTCGGCAAATGTGTTATTCTAACAGCCGAATTGCTCGTATTTACCGATTGTCCTCCTGCACCACTAGAATGGTAGACATCTACTTTTAAATCAGATTCTTTGATGTCGATATCTATCGTATCGTCGATTGCTGGTACTACACTTACGCTTGCGAATGAAGTGTGTCTTCTGGCGTTTGAGTCGAACGGACTTATCCGAACTAATCTATGAACTCCCGTTTCACCTTTAAAGTAGCCGTATGGAAAATAGCCCTCTATCAAAATAGTGATCGATTTGAGACCAGCTTCATCGCCTTTTTGTTCGTCGATTATTTTATAAGTGTAACCGTTCTTTTCACAGAACATGGAGTACATCCTAAAGAGCATGCTTGCCCAGTCGCATGCCTCCGTACCACCCGCCCCAGGGTGTATCTCTAGATAGCAACTTTTAGTATCATATTCGCCGTTTAGAAGAGAGGCGACTTCGAGTTCATCATATCGCATTTTCATTTTCTCATAAGTGGCCGTTATCTCTTCTAAATCTTTTGCATCTTCGACTAAATCTAAAAGTTCCAGGTTGTCTTCGACTTCTTTTTTTAGAGAGTTATAATCGCTTACCGATTTTTCTAATGAACTGAGAGTTCTATTTAAGTTGGTAGCCTTGTCTACATCATTCCAAATATTGTCGCACTTTAGTTCTTCTTTGAGTTCGTCGATCTGTCTATTTTTGTTTTCTAAGTCAAAGTGACCTCCCTAAGACAGTTAAATCTTCTTTTAAGCTTTTTAAATTTTGTAATACAACATTCTTATCCATGTTATCACCTAGTAAAATTATAAGGTATTTTAAAAAAACTTGCAACACAACTTTGCAAGTAAATCATTATACGATATATTTAGTTTTCTTTATTTGGTTTAAAACGAAGGGTTTGCTGTCCCAAGTCAGGCTTGTATTTGAACGATCATATCTTCTTCGAGGCAAGCATAATCTCTTATGCGGTCTCTTATTTCTTTTAATAGAACGATGGGAGTTTTTTTCAGTCTACTAGCACCATGAGTATTCAGCCCATAATCTATTATAAATTCGACGAGGTTTGTGTTGTCGATTCTATCACCTTTTCCTTTTTCGCCTATGCCTTCTTGATCGTCACAAAGCAACTGAGCAATTTCTCTAATAGTATAACCTAAGTTTTTTAGATTATTAACCGTAGTATTATACAATCATAGGCTTAGTTATATGTCTTCGTCAGATACTATTTTTAATTTGCCCAGTTTTGCGAGTATTGTTTTCTTTGCTTCTTTAAGGCGCATACATATGTGTATATCGTTTCTTTTTTCACAGGCGAGTACTGTTGATAAGTAGGCATCTTCGCTTTGGTACTTATGTAAGCAGTCCAATCAAAATAATCTAATGACCACTTTGATTTTAGACTTTCATAAGACATTCGATTTCACTTGTCAATTTAATTTTGTGAAACTTTCATTAAGAATAGAATATAGATAGATATCAACAGGCTTATTAGTTATCGTCTCGATGTAGGTTTTATATCCGTTCAATTGATCTAAGTAGTGCTCATCGGTCGTATTTTTTAATTTATAGTCGATGATGTCTATGTGTTCTTTATACACTAACATAAGGTCGATGCTGCCATGATATTCAATATCGCCCTTTGTGTAGATAAATTCGTATTCATGAAAGATTTTGGCGTCTTTTACATTCGATAGTAGTTCGCTTGAAATGAATTTCGACACTTTACTTCTTGCGAATTCATCTTCAATATCAGACGAGTCAAAGTTTTTGAAATCTGTATATTCTAGAATTTCATGTATTTTAGTACCATATTCCATGTTGTCATTTGCCTCTTTCGAGATGAGTTCTGGAAGATTTTTTGAGAATCTTTGTTCTTCGATATTTTCGACTGGAATATCGATCTCTTCAACGGTAAAATCTTCTATTTTAGAAACATCTATTTTGGTTTTAGATTCTTTGTTATATAAGTACTCCTTTGTAAGTCCGATCTCGTTTAAGTTGACTTCGTGGAAGTAAGTTGGAAGGTAATCTTTTATTCCATAGATAAAATCGCCGAGAGTTTTAAATTTAAGTCTCCTCGTGAGTTCTATGGTGCCAACTTCGTTCTTTTCTAATTTGACAGTATCTTTGTTCGGCAAGACGATAATGAACTTTTCTCTCGCACGGGTAAGTGCCACGTAGAAAAGTCTTATTTTTTCACTTATTTCTTCTTTCAAAAATGCTCTTTTGTAGAGAAGTTTTACTATGGAGTCTGAGTCTCCTTCCTCTTCAGTTTCGACAGGCGTTATGAGTCCGAATTTAGAATCACATATGAATTTCTCTTTAAGCTCTTTCGTGTTAAAGTCATGAACCAAGTCGGCAAAGTAACAAACTGGATATTCGAGACCCTTCGATTTATGGATAGTTAGAATTTTTACACTGTCAGAGTCCGTCGAAGCAGAAGTGTATTTTATTTCTAAGTTTTCTTTATCGATCTCGTCGAGATAATCTTTGAAATCTTCGATAGTGTAGCCCATACTGCCAAGTGAAGACGCCATGTCGACGATTTTAGAGATTCGTACATATCGATTTTCGTAATCACCGACTAGAGAAATCTTATCAAAGTATTTAGTGGTATCTAAAATTTTAATGAGAAATTCGCGAATAGTCATCGAATTATAGTCATCTAGTTTTTGGAAATCTTGGTACAATGTGCTTTCTTGAAAAGTGTTTTCTGTTATCAATGTGAAAAGATATTCATCTGTATACTCATAAAGAAAACTTCGACCGATGCTCAAAAGATCGTATTTAAAATCTACTTTGAAATCTTTTTTTTGAATTCGTATTATAAGATCTATGATATTTTTTAAGAGTAAAATGTCTATGCTTGAGCTTAGGTTTTCATCTTTTAAAATCGTAAGCGGGATACTCAAGTACTCAAAAATTCTTTTGAAATCGTCAAAGTAGCGACTCCTATCTAGGATTATTACTGCATCGCTATATTTGAATGGTCTCAGTTCGTTCGTATCTTTGTCGAAGACTTGAAAACGCGAATCTATCTTTTTCTTTATGTCATTTCCAATCGTAAAGATTTCCGCTTCTATATTTGTGAACTCAGTCTCTTTGGCATCTGCATACTCTAGAACTTCAAAGTTATAATCATATGACGACATCTTTTTAGTATCGTAGGAAGTGTTACCATAAACCATCTCGTGAGATACAGTATAAGCAGCCCCGCCTAAATTGTCATCCATTAAAAGATCAAAAATACGATTTATATTGTCCAGTACTTCTTCGCGAGAACGGAAATTTTTGATGAGGTCTATCTTGTAACCGTTTAAGTTTTTTGAATAGTCGTCGTATTTTGTTTTGAAAATGCTAGGGTTGGATCCTCTAAAGCGGTAAATCGATTGCTTGATATCTCCTACCATGTAGACGTTGTTGTTAGCAATAAGTCCTATGAACGTTTCTTGAATGTCATTCGTATCCTGATATTCGTCGATCATTATTTCTTTAAATTTGTTCTTAAGTTCTAGTCTAGCATCTTCCTGATCTCTTAATATCTTTATGGCAAGATTTGCAACGTCTCCGAACGTATAGATGCCATTTTTTTCTTTGAATGATTTTAATTCCGCATAAAATCGTTCAAGTAGTTCGACGATGGAAAGTGTCGTAGATTTAGTTGACAATATGTCGGTTTTAATTTTTTCTTCGTTACCATAGATTGTTACAGCTAATAAATCTTCTAAGGCTTTTTTTAAGTCTTCTTTTACTTTTTTTGCCTCGTCGTCTGTACCATTTGGGACCCTCGGAAATTTTACGTCTTTTCTCGCGATCAGTTCATCTAGATTTTTTGAATTTATGATGGGTAATAAGGCTTCATCTAATTTAGAATTAAAAGTTTCATCAAAATACAAATATGTCTTTTCTAATTCTAGAGATAAGTTTTTTTTGAGTTCATCGACATACGTCAAAAAAGAATTTACGATTGCATCTAAGTTTTCATCGCCAAAGAACTCTTGTTTTAAAAATCTCAAGTACTCATCTTTATCAGTAAACCCCTCCACTTTTTCTGCTAAAACGAGAAGAGAGTTTTTTAACATAGTATCGTTTTTTAAAGAAAATCTTTTTATTAAGTTAGAGAAACTTTCTTTTGGTTCTTCATAAGAAGAGTCGAAGACTCTATCCATAATTTTTTTCTTCTCTAATTTAACGATCGAATCGTCCGTTATTTCGATAGACTTCGGTATGTTCAATAAGTAGTGATATTTTTTTACGACTGACAGGGCGAAGGAATCGAAAGTTGTTATGTAAGCAGATTCGAGAATGTCTAACTCACCTTTTAAGTTTGAATCTTTTTTAATTTTTTTTCTAATTCTATCTTTCATCTCTTCTGCGGCAGCGCGCGTGAAGGTCAGAATTAAGAGTTCGTCGACGTGAATACCAGAGTTAAGTTTGAAGATCACTCTTTCTGATAGAACTGCTGTCTTTCCAGAACCAGCGCCTGCACTTACGATTATGTTTGAACCAGATTTTTCGATCGCTTCAGTTTGTTCTTTAGTCCAACTCGGCATTTTTATCACCTCCTAAAAAATCTTTTTTAGACATTTTTTTAAGTTTTTTAATATTTTTGTTGTTCATGTAGCAGATGTCTTTATATTTACAAAACTTGCAACCCACCAATTTGTCATCGATCTCTTTAGGGTCTATTATGAATTCGGCATTGAGAATTCGATCCGCAGCATTAGTTATCTTTTCTTTTACGATGTCAGTCAATCTATCGATCTCGGCTGTCGATAAAACCTTAGAATATGCATAGAAACCATTCGACCCAGTCCTTAACGATTTGATGATCTTGCTATCATTGTAGGTTTCATCTACGAAATTTAGTATCTCAGTGCTCGAATTAGAATATCCTTGAAGTTTAAGCGATTCATGTTTTTTATCGGGATCTTTTATGTTGTTGAGAATTTTCTGGAGATAGAATCCTCCTATCTTTGCATCTTTTAATTCGTCGAACTGTTGAATCAAATAAGCGTAGATAGGTAATTGCATGTCTAGACCATAGATGGCATTGTCTAAACTCAATTCAGGATTGCCGGTTTTATAATCCACGATCGAAACAATCTTTTCTTCGCCGAATTCGCCATACATTATTTTGTCGACAAATCCTTTAAATTCTACTCGTCCATCCTTAAGTGGAATAGAAATTTTTTGTTCATACAATGCTTTGTCCAACTTTGTGTATTCGTTCTGTCGTTTTATCTCTTCGATTACGCGAATCAATTCGTCTTTCAAGATGCTAAGGAAAAATCGCTCTTTTGACCCGAAAGGAAATTCTGTATGTTCGATTGCGTGATTCCAGCTTATTTCAAAATCGAAGTTTTTCTTAAAAGCATTAGAGAGTACTTCGTGATATATATTTCCAACGACGATTTCGAAGGTGTCTTCAAATTTATCGATCTTCAGTATATTGTCTAAGTAATATTTGAAGCTGCAGTGATAATACGAGTTCATGCTTGAGTAAGAAAGAGTTAGTTTATTTTGTAGATGAGCATTTAATTTGTTTTTATCGAGTCCTTTAAAGGTATTATCATAATTTAAATAAGGTTCATCTTCATAGTGCTTGGACAGCATCTTCAAATCTTCTGTTATCGTCCCATATTTTCTGTTTTCATCTTTTTCTTTGACTAAGATTCTCTTGTTAAATACGTCAGAACAACTGTAAGTTTTATTCGCGTCGCATTCACTCAACAGATCTTCTTTAAACGCATTCGATATATAAAGATCTCCTCCAAGGTCTCGAATAGAATATGTTACAATTAAATTTTTAGTGCACGCTATTCTTTCTTGTATTTTGAGAAGGGCGTTTTTATTTAAATCGACTGAGTCACTTATTCCGATTTTATTTCTCAGGTTGTCATTTAAATAGTTTTCATCTTTGTAATTGTGTGGAATAACTCCCTGATTAAAGTTTATAAGAAATACGTATTCGTCGTCGTAGATGACATCAGTTATAAAATCGATAGCTCTTACCGCGTGATTTAAATGACACTTCGGCATCTTTTTTTTATCTAAATCATCAAAGATGAAATCTCTAACTTCTAGGTGATCTTTGCACCAAACGTAATCGTTTATAACATCTATTATATATTTGTAAATCTTTTTATCTTTTTGACTTTTCATGAGAGGTTTTATGTTTTCTAAGGACGTTTCGATAGATTCGCAAAAACTTTTTTTGAATGTTTTAACTACGATGGTACTAGCAATGGATTCAGAGGAGTCTAGTTCTAAAGGAATATGAAAAGACTTAAATGTATCTTCTAAAGCAAACTTATAATTGTCGTTTATATTCGCGATTTTTATTTTGTCGATTGGGATACCTTTTTTTAGCAGTTCGATGATTTTTTCTGCTACAAAAGCTATTTCGCTTTCTTTGTTTTGAAATTTATATAAAGGTTTCTTAGTCTTTTCTTTTGTCTCGTCGACATGTTCTATAATTGCATATAAACTTATTTCGTTGAACACTTTTGTATAAAATTTATCTACATGTTTAAGATCATATAATACGATAGTTTTACCTCTTAAAAAGTTTTTAAAAGGTTCATCAAACTTCAGAAGTTTTCTTTCGATCAGGTCGGCTTTAAGGTCTTTTAAGAATTTCATTTTTTTAGAATTATCTTCACACAGATAGTAAAGATTCTCTAAATATATTTCGGCGATCTCTTTAATTACACCATATTTTTTGTGAACATAAAAAATTGTTTCTTTCGTGTAGTCAAAATAGAATTTCTTTTTAAATTCGTTTAACCCTATGATTTTTACATCGTAAAGATTTTTCGACTTGCGAAATTTTCTAATGAATTCAGTTTTATAGTTATCTTGAACTATGACTATGGAGTTTTCTTTTATGTTTTCTATCATAGACTACACCTCATAATCATTATAAAGTTCTTTATTATCAAAGTCAAATTTATAATTTCTTTTGAGGAAAAGGGTGGTATTTTTTTTAAAAAAATGATACTATTATCGTGTGATAATTATGAAGAATAAATACTTTGTTTTTAAAATTTTACTGATAGTTTTAATCGTCTGTATGGTTGCTTTAACCGGCCGTTATTATCAACATAAAAAGGATCTGACGACGAATGACGACACGGTAAAAAAAGATGAGCCTCCAAAGACGACTAAACCAAGTAGTTCATCTACCATTACTACGACTAAACCTACTACAACGAAGCAACCGGATGTACCAGGAACGACAGAACCAAAAGGTGACGAAGTAAGTAATCCTTCATCGCTCGGTCTTAAGAAGCCAACGACGTTTAAGGAGTTCGACGAGTTAGCTAAGAGAGAAAAGAATACGATGTTCGTCTTCGGGAGGACAGGCTGTGTCCATTGTGAGAAGTATTACCCTATATTGGAAGAAGTTGCTTCTTTAAAGAAAATCGAAATCGTATATGTCAATTTAGCAAACTTCTCTGAAGAGGATTATTTGGCTGTTTTAAATTCTAATGTCGTTATTCCTGGAAAATGTGTCAACGAAGGAATAGATAAAAAGTTGGCCGACGGATTTGGAACACCACTCAGTTTATTTATAAATAAGTATGAAACTTATGATTGCATAAGGGGATATAAAAATAAGACAGACTTAATAACTATATTGCAAAAAGTTGGCTATATAAAGTAAAGGCCAATTTTTTTAATATTGTTATGTGAGAAGAATGACTTTTAAGTTTGGCAGTTTTCATCGTTGAAATTTTTTAACAATCTGGCAAGTTCTGTTTTTTTGTTTCTTGCTATGTGATTTATTTTTGTACCGTCTTTAAAGATAATAATGTTATTTTTTTTATCATAAGATGAAACATTAAATAGATTTATTATGCAACTCCTATGTGATTTGTAAAATCTAATGTCGTTTGAGAGACTTTTTTCAATAGCCTTTATCGAAGAGTAATTGAGATAAGAATCATCCTTAGTAACTATCGTTATCGAGTCATCGTTTAGATTTTTTTCTATAAAATTGATGTCCTCATGTGGAATTCTATATATTTCATCGAAGATAGAAAAAGTGTAAACTGCCCTTCCTATCACTATTTTATAAGCTTCTTTTAAGTTTGACATGAGTTTTTTAACTATGTATTTATCGACTTTTATCAGATCTATGAACAATATGTTGTTGATCTTATTTATGATTGTGGTTTTATCTTTAGTAGTGAGAAGTATTATAGGACTGATGAAATCTCCATAACTTCTTATGTACTTTGCCATTTTTAATCCTTCGTCATTTGAGGTATCTGTATTTATTAAAAATACCTTTAGACCTACGATTGATTGCAATTTTTGTTTTGTCTCTTGGTTATATACTTCAAATTCGTGGATCTTATAAGCTTCTGAATTATCAAATAAAAATCTTTTAATAACTCTACAGTAGAAATTTCTTTTCATTTCATCTTTCTCAAAAATAATAAAATTTAACATCTCATTTCCTTCCTTCTGTCGGTGACGACAAACAGAAGATTATCATATGATCGAAAATAATTAAATAAAAAAGACTGTTTTTATAGTCTCGATTTTGTAGAGTTTTATGAACTTTAAAGGCTACCATTTATTAGATTTTTGTTTTAGAGTAGACTTTATAATTTTTCTTTAATTATGTGGATAGACTAGCTTCTCATCAACATTCATCGACTGGTCGTTGTTTTTTTACGAGAGGCATTTCTTTCGTTAGACTAGGTAGCATTGCTATACGAGTAAATGTGAACTTATATTTTTTATAGATATTGTCGGATGAACTATGAGTAGCAACTATCACGAAAGTGGTAGTTCATTTTTTAAAGACTTTTTTTCTCCTTTTTTTATTGAATTAGATATTCGTTCTTTAATTATGAACGAATAATTTATCGATACATATAAAGCACCATTCTTTTCTTTGTAGATAATGAGGTCTGTGGGAATATGTAAAAATCTTTCTAATCTTCTAAGTAATTCGACATTTGCTTGTTTGAGATTTTTGTTTTTTGTAAAACTAATAGTGTATGTCGGAACTTTTCTTTTAGAACTAACTTTGTTATTAATCAGGTTATAATACCACTGTATGTCGCTCTCACCTGGATTGCAAATCTTTGTCGCTTCTATTATTCTAACGTGGCCATTTCTTTCAAGCACTTTTAAAAAATAGAAAGTCAATGAATGACTAATGGTGTAATACCTGTGATTTTCCTTTAACTCTCTAAATAGATTTATAAGAAAGCAAAAAAAAAATTGGCAACTACCTATTTTCGCTTACACTATCGTCGGCGTATTAGTGCTTAACTTCTCTGTTCGGGATGGGAAGAGGTGTGTCCACTAAGCTATCGTCACCAATAAAGGATTTTGTCCTTTAAAAACTGGATAATGTATTTCATCAAATTATAGTGGATAAATCCTCGGTCTATTAGTATTAGTCAGCTCAACGTATCGCTACGCTTCCACCTCTAACCTATCAACGTTGTAGTCTACAACGGACCTTACTATATAAAATATGGGAAAACTCATCTTGGAGAGGGCTTCCCGCTTAGATGCTTTCAGCGGTTATCCCTTCCCTACATAGCTACTCTGCGATGCCACTGGCGTGACAACAGATACACCAGAGGTAGGTCCATTCCGGTCCTCTCGTACTAGGAACAGCTCTCCTCAATTTTCCTACGCCC